>DAOVMD010000272.1 GCA_030630935.1 Candidatus Mcinerneyibacteriota bacterium
AACTTTTTAATAGTGGTAATAAATGGGGTTTTTCCTTTCTTTCTTAAGAAGTTAATATGAAAATTATTTTATATAAAAAAACACTTGACTTTTAAAAAAATATATTGTATAATCCTTGTTATTGCGATTTGTGAATATTTGCACAAACCAAGTTAAAAATCAAGTATAGTTAAATATAGGAGTGAGATATGATAAAAAAAGTGCTGGGAAATATTTTTTAAGACCACCAGCACACATCTCGCAGCTCTTTTTAAAGGAAATAAACTGATTGTTTGTTTTGAGGATATTGGCAGACATAATGCAATTGATAAGGTAATCGGATTTATTTTAATTAAAAATATTAAACAAGAAGACCATATGATTTATACAACCGGGCGGATATCTTCTGAGATTGTCAAGAAGGTTATTCGCGGTAAGATACCTTTATTAGTTTCAAGGTCTTCTGTTACATGCGCTGCAATGAATATGGGTTTGACTTATAATTTAAGAATTATAGGTTTTTCAAGAAATCAAAGATTTAATTTTTATTCATAAAGGAGGAAATTATGAAAAAGCTATTCTTTGTTATCGTTTTTTGTTTGTTGTTAACTTCAGTATTTGCAGTTAATACTGATTGGGGTTATATCAAATTAATACATAGAGCAACTTACCAGGTTCTGGAAGGTGGAGAAAACACTTTCAGTCTCACCCAGGCAAGGTTTTTAATGGGTGGTGATGTTGTTGAAGATCTAATTTTCGTAGCTTTTCAAGCTGAACTCGATACTGCAGCTGTCAACATTTTAGATGCAAAAGCTATCTATAAATTAAAACCATTTAGCATTACATTTGGTAGGTTTCTTGCTCCTTTTGATTATTATACTCCACAATCCTTTACGAAATTTGATACAATTGAATACCCGATTCTGGAGAAATTCAGTCCATTGAGACAGGAAGGTATCATGCTTAGTTATAAGAATGATTATTTCAGTTCACATTTAATGGTTTCGAATGGTAATGGACCAAATACTTATGAAGATACCGACACAGAAAAAGCTTATCTTCTTCGAATGGATTATAAACCATTTAAAGGTGCTTCAATTGGCGCAAGCTGCTGGTATGAAAAATTTTTCACCGGACTTTATTATACCGATTTCAATAGAGCAAATTTCATGTTTAATTACAGAACGAAAGCTTTCTTCTTTAATAACCAGGCTACTTACATTGAAGATGAGGATGTTCTTACTGATGCGAATATTTACTCTTACGCTTATTTTTCACATCTTACAATTTATTTTGGTAAGAAATTCGAACTCCTTACAAGATATGAATTTACAAATGAAAATATCAGTGCCCCGGGTGATCTGCAGACCCGTTTAACTCTTGGTTTCAACTATAATATCAAAGGACCAAAGGCTCAAATTGCATTCAACTATCAGTTAAATGGTGAAAGTGAAGAGAATGAAGTAGATAACGATAAAGCAACTTTACTTTTCATGTTAATTTTATAGGAAATTATATAAAAAAAGATCACGGATATTTATTAGAGATTGTCCGAAAACTTGTGGATAACTTTTTCATTAGGAGAAACGAATGTATTGTTATTACGAGGAAAGTGCGGTAAATAGCGCACGAGCTTCCCCTGCAAGCAGGGTTTAAAATGGGTGCTTTGCACCCCCAGATTGCCGCAGTCGTCGAAATTCTCCTCCTGGACGCAAGCTAGATCTCGCAAGCCGATGCGCAATGACAAATAACGGGTTATCGAACAACCTCATTAGAAGATCTTAACAAGGATAATAGTTGAATAAATTAGTAACTTTAGTTTTAAGTGAGAGTTTGTAATGCATGAAATTGCAATAGCATCGAATCTATATAAAATAGTTTTGGAAGAGCTCGGGAAAAATGAACCTATTACAAGGTTAAAGAAGATAAAGTTAAAAATTGGAAAACTAACTGCAGTTGTTCCTGAAGCATTAAAGTTTTCCTGGGCTGCAATTACAAAAGACACACAAATTGAAGGTTCGGAACTTGAGATTGAAGATATTCCGATTCTCCTAAAATGCAGTTCATGTGGCGAAGAATTTAGCATTGAATATCCTATATTTATCTGTATAAATTGTAATTCAACTAAAACCCGAATTATAACAGGAAGAGAATTAGATATTGTTTCTTTAATAGTTGAATAAATCCAGGAGGTAAAAATGACTGAGATTAAAATAATAAAAAAGGTACTTGCTGCGAATGATGCGATTGCAGAATTAAATCTTAAGTTTTTTGCTGAGAAGGGAATTTTGACAATGGATATCATGAGTTCGCCCGGTTCCGGTAAGACCCTGATCTTGGAGAAGACAATTGCCAGACTTAAGGATAAATATAAATGCGGTGTAATTGAAGGAGATGTTTCAACTACCAATGATTCAGTAAGGTTACAGAAATTAGGAGTTGAAGTTGTCCAGATAAATACGGATGCATTTGGCGGGGATTGTCATCTTGAAGCTGAATGGATTAAGGATGCTGCATTGAATTTTGACCTGGATAATCTTGATATTTTATTCGTCGAGAATGTTGGGAACCTGGTCTGTCCCGCAGAATTTCAGACAGGAATGGATTTTAATATTGTTATTCTATCAACCCCTGAAGGTGAGGATAAACCTGTCAAGTATCCACTTATGTTCAGAGAATCACAGGTGATGATAATTAATAAAATGGATTTATTACCTTATCTTGATATTGATGTGAAACTTATGAAAGATAATGCAAAGAAGATCAATCCCGAATTGAAAATTTTATCCCTCTCGGCAAAAACAGAAGAAGGATTTGATGAGTGGATAGAATGGATTGAAACAGAAGTCGAAAAGAAGAAAGTCCCGTTAAGAATTAAAGTACAAGAGAAGAAGAGCGATTAGATAAGGAACATTTTTTTATTATAGGTATTTATTACATTTAAAAAATGTAAAATAACAAAAAAATATATAAGATGAAAAACAAAGATAAAAACAAAAAAACCGCCAGGGACTTTTACGAGACTTGTAAGGTGATATTTAAAACGACTGAATGTCATGGAGTTTATCCAGAGCGAAGCGAAGGAACTAGTGAAACGACCGTGGCAATCTCTTTTTAAAGAAAAGCAAAAAACAAAAGAAAAATATTCACCGCCCCGAAAAAACGGGGTAAACTCCAGACGCAGAGAAAATAAAAAAACGAAAATAAATAATATTAAGCATGTCACTTACCAACGGGAAGGGATTGAGTTTTCACCGATTATGCATACTGGAACACAGAGTGCATTGGGAGAACTTACAAGAACTTTTTTAAATATAGAAATAAATGTTGTCTATAAGTTCAGAGATACAGAGTACTTCATATTAAAAACTAAGCCAGCTTTTACGGGAATTTCAACCAACTAAAATGGAGAAGAACTAAAAATGTTAATCATAAATTTTAAAATTGAAAAAATAAAATAAGGTAGCTAATTATGAAGGTAAGAGTAAACATGAAAAGATTTTCTTTTTTATTAGTGTTTTGTTTATTAAGTTTTGCAGGGAATAACATTTATGCCGGTGATGATTCTCCAAAGGTTGAGTTTATAAAATACCTCAATATAAATAAAGGTTATCCGCTCCCGGTAGTAAGACAAAATGATGATTCCGGGTACCTGGTTTTAGGTTCGGTTGATTACCCGAAGGTAAAAGAGGATATTGATTTCTTATTAATGAAATTTGATAGTTCAGGAAAACTTTTATGGGAGAAGAAATTCGGTGGGAAGAAAACAGATTTAGCTATGAACTTTATTATTTCGACCGATGGAAATATTATAGTGGTTGGCGGGACATCTTCGTTTGATGATAAAGGAATATTTTTAATGAAGATAAATAAGGAAGGCAATGAACTCTGGCAGAAAATATTCCCAACTAAAACCGCAGCAAATGCAATACAGGAAGTTCCCGGAACGGGCTTTATTCTTTCCAGTAATTTTTATGATCTGGAAAATAGAACATTTGATATTCATATCATAGGAACCGATTATGACGGTAATAAATTATGGGAAAAGAAATTTGGTGATAAAGACTCTTCTGAAGATTGTGAATTTCTTCGAAGAACTGCTGATGGTGATTTTTTAATTATCGGTCCCACAATTAAGTCAGGGAATTATGATACATTATTAATAAAGATCGATAAGACCGGAAAAGTTATTTGGAATAAACGCTTCGGCAGTACAACAGAAAGCGAAAAACCCGTTTCGATTGCTGAATCAGATGATGGAGATTATGTATTTCTTACAAATATCTCTGACTCAATAAAACTATTTAAAGTAGATAAATCAGGGAAATTAATTTCTGAAAAGATTTATCCTAAGATTGAAGGGGCAGCTCTTGAAAAGACTTCAGATGGCAACTTCATTATTTCTGGGTCGACTGATTCGAAGTTATTATTAATGAAGATAGATAAAGATTTAAATTTAACCTGGAAAAAAGTCTTTGATGAATATAAAACCGTTGGATTATCTGTGAAGCAAACAAGAGATAGTGGATATATTTTAACAGGGATTACAGATAAAGTGTTTTTGTTGAAAACAAAAGTAAAAACAGAAAATAGATAGCATCTAACAGAGAACAGAAAAAAAACAAATAAAAAAAGAATAATTTTTTTACAGGGATGTACGGGATGTATGGGATAAAAAAACAAAGATAAAAATAAAAAGAACAAAAAAAAAGAGAAATTAAATTTAACTCGCTATTCGCTCAAACTTTTTAAATTGACAGAGAACTGAAGAGAACTAACGATAACTAAAAAAAATAAAAAAAAGAATTTTATTCTTTAGCAGGTCAGCGACCAACGGGAGTAGATCCCGATAGAGAAGCGTATCGGGAGACGACAAAGAGACTTATAGGGGATTTAAATATATAGTTTATATTTGTTTAGCGC
>DAOVMD010000465.1 GCA_030630935.1 Candidatus Mcinerneyibacteriota bacterium
GATGAAGGATAATTTTAATTTTATTTCTGCCGGCGGTCATCCGGTTGCTGCAGGATGTTTGATTCGACCTTCTCAATATGAAGAGTTCACACAGAAACTTGAAAACGTTTATAGAGAATATATAAAAAGAGGTTAGCTTATTATGTTTGGAATCAGCTGGATTGATATAATAGCAGGAATTATTCTTATTGTATTTTTCATTATTGGAATAAAGCGAGGTTTAATTAAAGAAGTAACTGAATTGCTCGGACTTGCAGGGGGGTTATTCTGCGGGATTTTCTTTGAGGATATTTTTGAACCGATTGTTGCAAAATACCTTGGCACTTTTCCGGGAATCCAGATAATTACATTTCTAATATTATTTTTTATAGTTGCGATATTTTTTATTCTAATTGGGAAACTCCTTGGTCGATTCATAAAATTTATGGGTTTAGAAGCAACCGACAAGATGCTTGGCGGAGTATTTGGAATGGTAAAAGTTCTTATTGGAGTTATATTGATCTGCATGGTTTTGTTTATTTTTGATAATCAAAAAGTAAACGATTATATAGTTCAGTCCTATACAGGGAAGGCAGTTAAGTATCTATTAAATAAAATAAATTATCAGGAGCAGAAAAATGAAATTAAAAATATTAAGCTACCATGAAATTGAAGTTGATAGCGGAAAGAGATTTATAGATCTGTTATCAATTTTAGATATTAAAGGAGTTGAAGAAATCGTTGGATTGAAATTTAATAGCGAGATTGTTTATTGGTATGATGAAATTCCATCTGATGGTGAGATTCAACTATTAAAATATACTGATGAAGAAGGTCTGGAGATACTCAGGCATTCAACCTCTCATATAATGGCTCAAGCGATCGGTCGGGTTTTCCCCGGTGTAAAATTTGCAATTGGTCCCGCAATTGCTGAAGGTTTTTATTATGATCTGGATCTTAAAAAGAAAATATCAGAGAATGACTTTGAAAAGATTGAAGAAGAGATGCAGAAAATCATTGATCAGGATTATAAATTTATCAGGGAATTTTGGTCCAGGGATAAAGCAACCAAATTTTTCAATGAAAAGAAAGAGAATTTTAAGGTTGAGTTAATAGAAGGAATTCCAGATAAGGAAGTAAGTATTTTTTCAGACGACGACTTTTTAGATTTATGCCGTGGCCCGCATATCCCGTCAACCGGCAAAGTTAAGGCTTTTAAGTTACTTTCTATTGCTGGGGCATATTGGCGTGGTGATGAGCGTAATCCTATGTTAACCAGGATTTATGGAACAGCATTTCCTACCCAAGCAGAACTTGATCTCTATATAGAGCGCCTGAAAGAAGCCGAGAAACGTGATCACAGAAAGTTAGGGAAGGAATTGGAGTTATTTCATATATATGAAACGGCTGGTAGTGGTTTAGTTTTCTGGTTACCAAATGGTGCATTAATCCGGACAATTATAGAGGATTTCTGGAGGAAAGAACATTTGAAACATGGTTATGAGTTAGTTTTCACTCCTCATATTGCAAAGAAGCAGCTTTGGGAGACTTCAGGTCACCTGGATTTTTATGCTGAGAACATGTATGAGCCGATAAAAGTTGATGATCAGGAATTTATTTTAAAACCAATGAATTGTCCATTTCATATACTAATGTACAAATCAAAAAAGCGCAGCTACAGGGAATTACCAATCAGGTGGGCAGAATTAGGAACGGTTTATAGGTATGAAAGGTCAGGTGTCCTTCATGGACTACTAAGAGTTCGTGGTTTCACTCAGGATGATGCGCATATAATTTGTGAAGAGAAATATCTCGAAAAAGAAGTAATGAATCTTTTAAGTTTTACCTTATTTTTCCTGAAGACTTTTGGTTTTAAAGATTATTTTGTTTACCTCGCTACAAGACCGCCAAAATTTGTTGGTGACCCGGGAAAATGGGATCGTGCTCAGGAAGCTTTGAAAAAGGCAATTGAGAAATTCGGATTGGATTATAAGATTGATGAAGGTGGTGGTGCATTTTATGGTCCTAAAATTGATATGAAAATCCGTGATGAATTAGGCAGAGAATGGCAATGTACAACACTGCAATTTGATTTCAACCTACCTCAACGATTTAATATGACTTATATCAGTGATGATGGTACTCCAAAAGAACCTATTATGATACATAGGGCATTATTAGGTGCAATTGAAAGGTTCTTCGGGCTTCTGATTGAGCATTATGCCGGAAAGTTTCCAGGATGGTTAGCTCCGGTTCAAATCTCGATTATCCCTATTACTGATCATCAGTTGGAATATTGCCAGGAGCTGAAGAAAGAGTTAGAGCTGAGAAATTTTCGCGTTTTCCTTGATTCCCGGGGAGAGAGAATGGGTTACAAGATTAGAGATGCTCAGTCTAAGAAAATTCCGATTATGATTATTATTGGAAAGAGGGAAGCAGCAGATAATATAATCTCCGTTAGACATCGTGATAAAGGTGATCAAGGAACAATGACACTGGTTGATTTTCTTGAGAAATTCGAAAAGGATTTTGAACGACCTGAAGTTGAGTTGAAATTAGAAGAATAAATCTGATTCTTACTACAAACCAAGGATTTGATATCAAAGTTTGAGTTAATTAATTTTGACCTTCCTGCAAAAACAAGGTATCA
>DAOVMD010000142.1 GCA_030630935.1 Candidatus Mcinerneyibacteriota bacterium
ATGTTTTTGTAATGTTACCTTCCTGTGTTCCTGCTACGAATTTCGAGACTTCAGGTGCAGCATTAAAAGCATTTGACCTTCATCCATTAATGAAGGAGAAGTGGGTAGTAGGTTTAGGTGAGATGATGAATTTTCCCGGCGTATTAAATAAGGATCCCGTTGTACTTGACAAGATTTCAATTGCGATGGGCGAGCGTATTGATGGTCATGCTCCCGGTTTATCTGGGAAGCAGTTAAATGCATATATTTCAGTAGGAATAACCTCAGATCATGAATGTACCGTCAAAGAAGAAGCTCTTGAAAAGTTGCAGAAGGGAATGTATATAATGATAAGGGAGGGTACTGCGACTAAGAACCTTGAAGCGTTATATCCTGTCATAAATGATTTTAATATTTCACGAATTATGTTCTGTACAGATGACCGTCATCCTAATGATTTGTTAAATGAAGGGCATATTGATTTTATTATCCGTAAGGCAATTAAACTTGGGCTTGATCCAATCAAGGCGATTAGAATTGCAACATTAAATCCTGCTTTATACTTTCGTTTGGAGAAGCTTGGAGCGATTGCACCGGGCTATATGGCCGATCTTGTAATTTTAAATAATCTTGAAGATTTAGATATTTATAAAGTCTTAAAAAACGGTAAATTTATTTCAGAAGGTAAAAAACTTACATTCATACCACCACAGTATCCCGAGCTCAGGATCCGCGGTACGGTAAATATTAAATGGCTTGATGAGAAAGATTTCATGATCCCTGCAAAAGAGGGTAAGAAAGCGAATATAATTAAAATTATACCGAACCAGATTATTACAACTGCGATTAAGGACTATCCAAAAATTAAAGATGGTTATGTTGAACCTGATACTGAGAAAGATATTTTAATAATGGCAGTTGTTGAAAGGCATCTTGCTTCGGGTAATATTGGTCTTGGCTTGGTAAAGGGATTTGGTTTAAAAGAAGGCGCGATTGCATCATCTGTTGCGCATGATTCTCATAATATAATTGTAGTAGGAACCAATGCAAAAGATATTTTACGTGCAGTGATAAGGGTCCGCAGCAGGCAAGGCGGGCTTGTTTTTGCAAAAGATGGTGAGGTAGTAGAGAATTTACCCTTACCGATTGCGGGTTTAATGTCCAGGGAACCATTAGAAATTGTTCATGAAAAAATGGAAAGTCTAATAAAAGCAGTTCAATCTGCAGGTTCTTCTTTAAGTGCTCCATTTATGCAGATGTCTTTCCTTGCATTACCGGTAATTCCTGAAATAAAATTAACTGATCAAGGTTTGTTTGATGTAATGCAATTTAAATATATTGATCTTTTTGAAGAATAGGTGAAACATGAATTCAAAAATGAATAAACTACTAAACAAGGGTTGGTTTTTAGCACTCATCTTTTTAGGACCTGCATTTTTGTTCCTAATGGTTTTTAAGATTATACCTATAATTTATGCATTGATTATTTCAATGTCCGATTATGAATTCAAATTTTCTGGTATAGTATGGTTTAAAAATTATATTCTTGTTTTCAAAGATGCAAAGTTCTGGCAAGCCTTAGTTAATACTTTCTGGTATGTTTGTTTATCAATACCATTGACATTAGTAATATCATTATTTTTTGCAGTGCTATTAAACTTAGGAATTAAAGCTCGAAGTTTCTTTAGAACTTCCTATTTTCTGCCGTATATTACTTCAATGGTTGCAGCTGCAATTGTTTGGAAAGCTTTGTATCATCCTACTGATGGGGGAGTTATAAACTCAATTCTGGGGATAGTTAACATTAACCCGCTGTTATGGCTGGAAGAACCCCGCGGGATATTTAATATGATGTTTAATTTAAATCTTCCGGGTGCATTAGGAGGACCCAGTTTAGCACTATTCGCAATTATCCTCTTCAGTGCATGGAAGGTCATGGGATACCAGGTAGTAATCTTACTCGCAGGTCTCCAAAATGTTCCTCATGAGTTATATGAAGCTGCAAGAATTGACGGAGCAAATAGAATTCAGCAATTCTTTAAAATTACATTACCGTTATTAACACCAACTTTATATTTTCTGGTGATTACATCGACAATATTTTCGTTTAGAGTATTCGCCCCGATTTATATGATGACCGGTGGTGAAGCTGGTGGAGCACCGGATGGAACAACGTTAGTAACTGCATTTTATATGTATCAATGGGCTTTTGCTCCCGGGTATAATGATTTCGGATATGCCGCATCAATGGCATTTATCCTATTCTTTATCATTCTTGCATTCACATGGGTACAGCGTAAGTTCAGTGAGAAAAAGATTCACTATCAATAAAGGAGAATAAATTGAAAGATGCAACTGAAAAATTATATATGCATGAAAAGATTCTATTTTATCTAGTCTTATCGTTGGGGTTGATCGTTGCAATTTATCCTTTTTTCTGGATGGTTGTAACATCTGTCAAAACTGATAAAGAAGCTATCTCAAATCCCCTTGCATTACCCACACATATTTTTAAGAATACTGTTGGTGTTAAAATTGAAGAAAAACTAAAACAGGAATCGGAGAATTTTCAACCGGTTCAATTTAAAGAGAAAAAACTTCCTGTTTATTTAAAAGCAGCAAAAAAAGATTTAATAATGGGAGTTGTGAAAATAAAAGCTGAGATTGACGAGAATGGAAATATTACAAAATCAAAGATTGCATTTTCAAATACATATTTTAAAGCTCTCGAGCAAGAGGTTTTATCAGCATTCAACGAATCGAAATTCAAACCTGCAACCCTTGATGGTAAATCGGTTCCAGTGAAGATTAATGTAACATATCAATTTACTCTGGCAGGAATTTATAACTTCAAAAGAGTTTTCCATGAGGAGCCCTATTTCTTCAGGTTCTTTTTAAATAGTGTATTTGTTGCGGTTATCTCAACAATATTAAGTCTTTTCTTAACTGCAATGGCAGCATTTGCATTTGCCCGGCTTGAGTTCAAAGGTAAGGAGTTTATATTTACCATGTTCCTTGCAACAATGATGATTCCGGCACAGATGCTGTTAATTCCAAATTTCTTAATTGTTGCAAAGGTTCTTAAGCTCTACGACACGTATGCAGCTTTAATTCTACCCGGACTTGCAAATGTTTTTAATATTTTCTTATTACGTCAATTTTTTAAAGCAATCCCGCAGGATCTATTTGATGCGGCATCAATTGATGGAGCTAATACCTGGAGTGCTTTCTGGAAGATTTGCATACCATTATCAAAAACAATTTTAGTGACGACAGGTTTATTTGCATTTATTTTTCAGTGGAATTCTTTTATTTGGCCTTTGATAATCCCGACGTCTCCTGAAATTAGACCTATTCAAGTTGGGTTATCAACATTCTCCAGCCAGGCCGGGTCTGATTGGAATCTTCTCATGGCAGCGTCATTTATTACGATTTTCCCATTAGTAATTCTTTATTTCTTTGCTCAGAAACAACTCATTCAGAGTTTGGCAAGAACAGGGCTGAAAGGGTAGTGAATATGAAACTAAAAAATCTCACAAAGTTTATTATTATAATTCTGATTGCATTCTTTATATTTTCAAGCTGCAACAGGAATAAAAAAGACGATAAGACCTTAATTTTCTGGCATGTTATGGGCGGACGAATTCTTGGTGACGCATTAAATGAACTTGTAGATAAGTATAATGCTACCAATCCGGAATATAAAGTTGTTGCAATTCATAAAGGTAAATACAGTTCATTAATCCAATCAATTATGGCATCAATCCCAGCAGACATGCTTCCTGATATTACACAAGCATACGAATCCTGGATCACTAAAATGGATACAGCAGATGTTGTTGTATGTCTCGACGATTATTTGGAAGATAAAACGATACTTGATGATTTCTACCCGGTACTTTATCGAAACAGTATGTACGACGGTAGATTTTTATCCATGCCTTTTAATAAAAGTGTTTATGTGATGTATTATAATAAAGATATGTTTGAACTTCATGACAAAACCCCGCCTAAAACGTGGGATGAATTCTATGATTTATGTAAGTATTTCACAAAAGATGAAGATAATGACGGGAACCCGGAACGTGTAGGATTTGCTTTTATTCCATCAAACGGATTGTATTTAACATTATTTAAATCTTTTGGCGGAGAAATTTCTGATGACCCGCAATCTTTTCTTAACCTGGATTCACCAGCTGGCTTAAAAGCATTTACATTCTTACATGATTTGCTACATAAAGAACGTTCAATTAAAAGATTTTCAGGTTATGAATTTCAGAATGATTTTGCACAGGAAAAGGCAGCAATGATTATTACATCCTGCGTATCACGGTCTTATTTTGAGAAAAAATTAAATTTCAAGTTAGGTATTGCGCCCTTACCCGGGGATAAAGTTGCAACAACAGTTCTTCAGGGAACCAACCTTGTAATCTGTAAGAGCAACCCTGAGCGTGAGCGTGCAGCATTTAAATTCCTTAAGTTCTTGATGGAACCTGAGAATGTTGCATTTTGGGCTATCAGAACAAAGTATGTACCTGTAAGACGTTCAGCTTTGGAGACAGAAATCTACAAAGATGCTTTAGAAAAGGATCCGCTGCTGGCTGTACCGCTTGAGCAGTTAAATGAATCATTCTTTGAACCAAGAGTAATTCAATGGTATCGGTGCAGAACAATTTTATCTGATACAATTGATAAGGTTGTTACGGACAGGAAAAAACCTAAAGAAGGTTTAGAATATGCAATTAAAAAAATAAAAAAGGAGATTCATCATTAATATTTTAATATTTTGGAGAGTAATTCAATGAAAATTCGAAATCTAAAATTTCGGTTAGGAATTAGAGTTCGCTTAATGATTGCAATTGTAGTACCATCTCTAATAATTATTTTAATCTTAACAGGGATTTATGGTAATAGAGAGAGATCTACATTGCAAACTGAATATGAAAAACGTGTTATTTCGCTTGCTAAAATCTTAGCTCATTCCAGCCAGGTAGGAGTTTTAACTGCAGATAAATCATTTCTTGACCAACCTTTCTCAGGAATTTTTGAGTCAAATAAAGATTTGAAATATGCAGCAGCTTATGATTTAACCGGCAATGCTGTCATTTCCCGGGAGGAAGGGGAGGATATGGTTGTTCCATTAAGCATTCCTACAGATATCTTAACACAAATTAAAGATAAACCAATTTCCTTAGTATTTATCCAAAATAAATTAATGGTTTCTTATGAACCGATATTTCAAATTACTGATGAACAGAAAGAATTAATAGGTGTAATATACTTAGCTTTTTCTACTAAGTATATAGATGAGAGATCCAGAGCGACAAAAAAGACAGGTTATGCTCTGTTTGTTACTTTCTTTATTATTTGTATTATTATTGCATTGTTTTTTAGTCATATTTTGGTCACGCCAATTAAAACCCTGGTTCAAAGGTTCAAAGAATTTGCTCAAGGCGAAGGTGATCTTACCAAGAGGATTGAGAAATTATCAAATGATGAATTAGGAGATCTAGGTGAGTGGTTTAATATTTATTTAGATAATACAGAAAAGATGGTGAGGAAGATTAAGGGTATTTCAAAATCCGTCTTATCATTTGCAGAGAATCTTTCAGCATCATCTGAAGAGATGTCTGCTTCTACTGAAGAAATATCTTCAACTATTCAGGAGATATCTGAAGGTATGAACAGGCAGACTGTTAAGGTTAAAGAATCAAATGATTTAGTAAGTCAGTTTCAGGATACTGCAAAGAACATTGCAGAGAACTCAAGAATTACAAATGAAATGTATAAGAAGATGAGTAAGATCGCTATTGAGAACCGGCAGGATATTGATAAATCTACCGCTGCATTAATGGAGATTAAAGAGGTTGTTGAAAATTCTGCAAAGGTCATTATGGAGTTAAATGATTTATCTCAACAGATTGGGAATTTTGTAAATACGATCAAAGCAATTGCAAATCAAACAAATCTATTATCATTAAATGCATCAATTGAAGCAGCAAGAGCTGGTGAAGCAGGACGAGGTTTTGGAGTTGTTGCCGAACAGATTAAGAAACTTGCAACTGAATCAGCTGAAGCATCTGAAGAAGTTGAAACGATGATAGAGAAGGTTCAGGAACAGGTAGAAGAGGTTGTTGGAACAATGGCTGTTGGTGCAGAAAAGGTGAAGGGTGTTGGAGAGATGTCCAAGCGTTCAAAAAATGCTATGCAGATGGTTATGGAAGCAATTGCAAATGCAAAATTAAAGATTGAAGAAATCGAATCTATGACGAGTAATCAAGTTGCCGGAATTGAACAGATAGTTGAATCAATTACTGAGATATCTGCAATTGCAGAAGAGGGCGCTGCTGGTACAGAAGAAGCTTCCGCATCTACCGAAGAACAAGCTGCTTCCATGGAAGAACTTGCTGCATCTGCACTTGAACTTTCTAATATCGCCCGAGAATTAAAGGCTGAATTTGAAAAATTTACTACTAAAGTTGATCTTAAGGAGCAAAAATTTGAATAAAGAATTTCGAATTATTATTGATCAAAATCCTAATTCTTCCCAGGTTAATATGGCAGTTGATGAAGCCATATTTTTAAATTATATTACAGCTCAAAACCCGATTCCGGTTCTAAGATTTTATAGATGGGATCCTCCCGCTATTTCAATTGGATATTTTCAGAAACCTGAAGATATTGATATTGAAAGTTGTAAAAGAATGAATATTGAGTTTATAAGGAGACCTACTGGTGGAAGAAGTGTTCTTCATGATAATGAATTAACATATTCAGTTATCGGAGGAAAGGAAAAGTTCTTTGAAAATAAATCTTTAATTGATATATATTCAATCATCTCAAAAGCTCTTGTGAAAGGGTTAAGAAAATATGGATTTGAAGTTGAATTTAAAAAACCCGATTATAAAAATAATCAATATCATTTGAAAGTTCTTTGCTTTGATTCAACTTCAACTTTCGAAATAACTTTAAATAATAAAAAAGTAGTTGGTAGTGCACAAGTTCGGAAAAAAGGCGTTTTCCTTCAGCACGGTTCTATAATTCTTAGTCTTGATAAAGAAAAAGTTGCCCGGTTACTAAAAATTAAAAATATAAAGCTCCTTGAGAAAGCTTCCGGGTTACTTGATGAAATGAAAATTCAAAACTTTGAGATTGAAAGATTAATCTCAAATCTGGTTTCAGGATTTTCCGAGGTATTTGGAATGGAAACATGTAAATCAATATTGTCGGAACAAGAAATTGACTTCACACAATTATTAATCGAAAATAAATATTCCAAAGCCTCATGGAATATAAATGCAAAAGAAATTAAAAATGAAAAAGTCACAATTTGAAAAGTATTCGTTATTTTTTATAAACGGCGATGAAGAATATAAAAAGAAAAAATTAGTCGAGGAAATCAGGGATTATCTTCTGGAACTGATTAC
>DAOVMD010000244.1 GCA_030630935.1 Candidatus Mcinerneyibacteriota bacterium
GAAGGAATTGAATGATAAATTAAAAACGCTAATTCCACAGAAGGAAGAGATCGATGAGAAACTCAATCATTGAGAGAATGAAACTTTAAAGTTGGAAGAGGAGAAGGAATTCTATCTCCGGAAATCTGAGAATACACGGATGCAATTGATAGAATTAAATTCCCAGTTTTCAAGGAATGAAGAAGATAGGAAACGGATAGGAAATAACATTGAGATTAATAACTCCCAGATCTCATTACTTCAAAGTGAGATAGATGACTTAAATAAAGAGATAACTCAAATTCAGGAAACTCTTGATTCTTTAAATGAAAGAACTAAGGAGATTGAAGAGAACATTGAGAAGTTCGAGAAGGAGATTGAACAGAATGAAGGTGATTTAGAAAGTTCCCGGGTAAAGATTGAGGAATTGCGTAATAACCTAATAAAAGATACTGAGAAGAAAGAAGGTTTAAATAATCAAATAGAATTCTGGACAAATTTAATTGAGGATTGGGAGAATGACCTGGAGTTCCAGAAAAGCCAGTTAAATAGAAGTTTTGAAGAAGAAGGTACAAATAAGACACGATTAGCAGAGCTTGACAAGGAATATACTAAGTTAAGGGAGATCACGGTTAATATCACAGATCGAATCCGGAACTTCCGTGAAGCTCGAAGTGAGCTTGAAGAGAAGCGTGAGAATATTGATATTGAGAAAAAGGAACTTACAAATAATTTGGATGAGATTAAAGAGCAAAAATCAGAATACCTGAATAGATTTACTGAGATCAAAGTGAAATCAGAAGATTTAATAAGCCGGTTTGAAGAAGATTATAATCTTGACTTTGAAGCTGAAGAGAAAAATGCAGACCTTACTGAGTTTAATGAAGGTGATTTCAAACAAAATGTTGAGGAAAAAGATGCAAAACTTTTTAGAATAGGTGAAGTAAATCTGCTTGCAATCTCCGAATATGAAGAAGTGAGTTCTGAACTTGAAAAGGAGACGACCAATCGTGATGATTTAATCGGGTCAAAAGAAAACATATTAAAGATTATAAAAAAGATTGATCATGATTCAAGGGTGAAATTCCTTGAAGTCTTTAATCAGATCAGATCTAATTTTCAATATATCTTCAATAAATTATTTGGTGAAGGCGATTCTGATATTTATTTATTAGACGAGGAGAATGTTCTTGATTGTGGAATTGATATTTATGTTAAACCTAAAGGGAAACAGCCTAAAGTCATTAACCTCCTTTCCGGCGGTGAGAAAGCTTTAACTGCCGCTGCACTGCTCCTGGCAATATTTATGATTAAACCCAGCCCATTCTGTTTACTCGATGAGGTAGATGCTGCACTTGATGATGCGAATATTGAAAGATTCTTTTCTCTCCTTCGTGAATTTTCGGAAAAGACTCAATTTATTATTATAACCCATAATAAAAAGACAATGGAATATTCTGATGCAATTTACGGTGTTACGATGCAGGAAGTGGGAGTTTCAAAGATAATATCTGCAAAGTTTACTGAAGAAGGAGAACTTATGAATGCCCCAGCCGGCGAAAAAGAGGGATAATGTTCTATTATATCCTTGCGGGTCTCTTATTTGTAGTCCTAATTATATTATTTATTTTAAATCGAACCAGAAAAAAATCACAGATTTATTCTACAAGTGATATTCACCTGGAAAGATTATCATTAGCATTCAAAGGAAAAATTTTATCTGTATTTAGTAAGGCGGATTGGAAGGATATTTTCATTGAAGAGTTACAGGATGTTTTTTTTGGTTCAGATGCAGGACCAATTTTTACAGGAAAGCTTATTTCTCAATTGGAAGATAAAATTAAATTTGAGGAACTTGATACAAAGGAAGAAGTGATTAACGGACTCCGGGAAATCCTGTTTGATATATTTGCCAAAGCCGAAAAGAAACCTGAGCTTGACCAACCCGGGAAGAAAATTATTATAGTTCTCGGAGTTAATGGTGTTGGTAAGACAACTACAATTGGGAAATTAGCGCATTATTATAAACAGCAAGGTAAAGAAGTCTTATTATCTGCTGCAGATACTTATCGTGCTGCTGCTGATGAACAGCTGAAGATCTGGGGTAACCGCGCCGAAGTGAGAGTGATTTCTCAAGCCCCTGGTGCTGATCCCGGGGCAGTGGTCTTTGATTCAATAAAATCGTTCCAGGCACGTGATTATGAACTGCTTATCATTGACACAGCAGGACGTCTTCATAATAAGGATAACCTGCTCAGACAATTAGAAAAGATTTTCCGTGTGGTTAATAAAGCCTGGGGTAAGCCACCCGATGAAGTTTTCCTGGTAATCGATTCAAATACAGGCCAGAATGCAATTCAGCAGACAAAGATATTTTATGATAACTTTAATGTCACAGGTATTGTCCTTTCCAAACTTGATGGGACAGCAAAGGGCGGGGCAGTTCTTTCAATTATGGACTCAATGAAAATCCCGGTCGTATTCGTAGGAGTAGGTGAGAAACTCGAAGATATTAAAGAATTCCATCCAGAAGAATTTATCAATTCATTTATTTGACAGCTTGGGACAAGCTACGATAGCTATGTTGAAGTCGTCTGATTGTCATTGCGAAGTACTAATTTATTAGTGCTGTGGCAATCTGTTTCCTTAACAAAAACGATGAGAAAATAAAACCAAAACATTAATAAAAACAAAACAAACAAAAGAAAAAATTTCAACAGGGACTTGAACGAGACATGTAATGTAATATTAAAATATCGATATAATTGTTTAAAACTACTGTTGCTTAAAGGATCTAGAGAATGCAAAAAAATAAATATCTTCAGCAGGTCGACGAACAGAGAGAGGAGATCCCGATTATTTTTAACATCGGGAGAACTGAAGAGAACTAACGAGAACTTAAATAAAAACAAAAAAGAAAACCAAAAGCAAAAAATAGTGAAACTCAAATAACAATTCTACCTTGACAAAAAGGATGTTTTAAAGTATAATAATATTGGTTAGAACTAATCCATAGCTTTTTAAAGAGGTTATTGTTTTGGTGCGAAAAATGGAAAAACAAGTAAAGAGAAAATATAAAATATTTAGGAGAGTATAGGAATGGAAAAGGCTCAAAAGAAATATTTAATTGCAATTATTTTGTTATTTATTATTTTCTTTGTTATAATGATTTTAAAAACTAATTCCCTTGGATTTTTCTTATCCTATCTTGATTTAATATTTTTAGGCTTAATCTTTTATATGATTTTTGTATACATATTAAGATTTGTAAAGAAAGTGAATATTTCAAAAAGAATTTTAGGTATTCCTATAATAATTATGGTTTCATTTATAATTATTTTAAATATAAGTGCAAGTTTTATAAAGGAATTTGCTTATATACGATATAAACTAACCATTGGTAACATGGAGGGGATTCTTGAAGTAGTACAGGATGATACTAATTTTGACTTCATTGTTATTACAAATAAACATTTTATCAAGTGTCATATTACTGATGGTGGAAAAGTTGAGAAGGAGAAGTTCCCCAATCCATTATTTAAGAATTATCCTTTTCTTTTAGGTTTGGATACAGTTCGTTTTGATTTAATCTATGGTGATGAGAAGGTTTATATTTTTAAATATTTATTTAAATCATCTGATACAGATTTAATTATCCGGGATAAGGTGTTTAAACAAAGATATCTAGTATTTGATAATAATTTCAAATTACTTAAAGACTTTGATTTAACCTCCCTAAATAAGGACGCTTATTTCAGATTTGCTAATAAAAAGGAAAAGACCTACTGTTTTTACCATGATTCAGGTAATGTTTATGCTCATGATATGAGGTCACCGGAAAAATATTATATGATGAAATCGACTTCTGTTGCCCCATTTTCTATTGAGGATAAAATTCTCCTGGTTTTATCGGAGGAGTCGTTATGGGAGTTCACACCGGAGAACCCGGAAAAACCCTTTAAACCCTTAGTGAAATTAAATGATTATCCTCATGATTTTATTAATGATTCATTGTATATTAACTATTCTCAAGGATATAAAAAGGAGGAGTTCAAGGTTTTTAATATTTATGAACCGGAACCAAAATATACTTTATCTATAAGGGATATCCCCGAATTTAAAGATTTAAACCGGGAAATCAGATTTAATCTTTTATATAACGTTTTTTTACGGGATCAAAATCGTTTCTATTTTTATTTTTCCGTTAAAGATGATATGGTTTATTTTTACAAAGCAAGTAATAATAAGGGGTACAACTTGAATTATAAATTAATATTTAAGACTAAACGAAAATCATATTTTGAAAAAGTGAAGTTGCTTGGTGATAAGAAATCCAGGCTTTACATAATAAAATATCTTATTCATAAAGAAATGGGTACTTTTAACAGGATAACTTTGGAATTAACAGAGATCAAGTAATACATTTACAACCTAGATCTTAATCTTAAAAAATAAAAAAATTAACAGAGATGTACGGGATGAAAAAACAAAAGAAAAATAAAAAAAGATAAAACAACAAAAAAAGAATTTTTACCACGGAGAACACGGAGGACACGGAGGACACAGAGAGAAAAATAAAAACAAATAAAAAACAAAAAAAATGACAGGGACTTTAAAGAGACTTGTAATTATTATTTAATTATGATATACATATTGGGGAGACGTGCCATGGCACGTCTCTACGACCTCTAAAACGACTGTTCTCGGTTCTCGGTTCTCTGCTCTCTGTTCGTTTAACGGAGTTAAACGAACTAATTTTTTCTTGACATATATATGTTATTATGATAAAATTGATTAATATTAATAAAGGAATCAAGATGCACGAGAATTTAATTGCGAAAATTAATTCAAATAGATTAGTTGCTAAGATTAAAAGTCTAACTTCCGGATATGATGTTTATATAGTTGGTGGTTTTATTCCCTCCATTATTCTGGGAAAAGAGATTACAGATATTGACTTTATTATAAAGGATGATTTCCGGGAGGTTCTTAAGATTCTCGAGAAGGAATTAGGTCGAAAAGCAATCTTACTTGGAAAACATCATCCAGAGAAGACCTATCGTTTTCCCACGAAGCTTGGTCTTATTGATATTACAGAATGTTTAGGAGATTTTGAAAAGAACCTTATGACACGGGACTTGACAATTAATTCTATTAGTTATAGTTTATCACGTGATGAATTTATAGATCCATTAGATGGGTTGGGAGATATCTCAAAAAAAATACTTCGATTTACTTCAGAAGAATCAGTTTTATCTGACCCGGTAAGGCTCCTCCGAATTTTAAGATTCATTTCCAAATTTTCAGATTTTCAAATTGAAGATGA
>DAOVMD010000238.1 GCA_030630935.1 Candidatus Mcinerneyibacteriota bacterium
ACTAAAGATTCAATTATGTTGGAGATTTCTGCTGCTGAAGCGAGCTTTGAAGGAGTATTAAATAAGAATAGAAAGGTCATCAATGGTATTTGGAAAGAAGGTCGCAACACATTTCCACTTGTTCTTACGCCTTTGACTAATAATATTGATTATGCAAATTTCAAAAGAGAAATTACATCGTCTTTGAAGTTAGAATTTTCAAGTAAAAACTTTAAGTTCTATTCAAAAAAACAAGACTTAAAAGTTTTGGAGAAACTATCTAAAATTCTTGAAAGCAATTATCTTCGTATAACTGAGAATATGCAGACTAGTTTTGATTCAAAAATTGATGTGCTTATTTATCCAGATTTAAAAGCATTTCACAATGCAATAAATTACTCTGATGCACCTGATTGGTTGGTGGGTGCTGCCAGTAGAAATGAATTAAAAATGGTAAGTCCTTTAAATCCAGGCAGTGTACATTCTTATGAATCACTTATGAAAGCAATAGTCCACGAACTTGCCCATATTGTCGTACTAAACTTTAGAAAGCAAGGACTCGTAGGTTTACCAAATTGGTTAAATGAAGGTTACGCCTATTATGAAGCTGGGCAACTTACTGAAAATGAACTTCAAACTATCCATTCTAACCTGCTGAAGAATGAAATTCCTTCTTGGCAAGAATTGAAAAATGCCAATCCTTCTCACTTTGGAGATATTGGAGGATACGGAATTTCGGCCACAATTATTGAGTTTATAATAGAATCCTATGGATTTGAAAATTTAAAACAATATATTATTGAACCTGAAAGTGTTGAGAAAATCTATAAAATGTCCGAAAAAAAATTAGAGTTTATGTGGTTGGAATACTTAAAACAACATAAAATAATCGAAACGAAAAACTAATGTCAACAACAAATATAGTGCATTTGGCAGATAAAGTTAAAATTGAAATGTTTTTTAAAGAGATTGATTTTGAAAGAAAAGGCATAACTGTTATGGTTCAGCAATGTATGGACAAACAACCTAAAAAGTTAATATAAATATTTTCGAGTTGCTCAACTTAAAAAACCTGGTATACTATACCGGGAAAGGAATCCTCAAAAACCTCACCGATAAGTTCAATAACCTATTCCTAAAATATATTAACTGCAATGTAATGCTCATCCTAATATACACATGAATAATAATTATATGGAATATTTTTTTGCATTGATAAAAAATAATAATGTCGAAAGAAATATACGCAGTTATATAGATTTTATAAATTCATATAAATAATTATTTATTCCATATTCATGATGTAAAAAAATATAAAAACAATAAAAAAACATCAGGAAACCTCGCATCGATTAACATCGATGCATTCCATATAAAAAAAGAAAACTCCTGCTATATTTTTATTGACAATTTTCGTTAACTTTGTTATAATGAGAAAAAAGGGTGAGGACAATGGATTTCAAAGTAAGAATGATTCAAAACTTTCCTAAGCTGGGAGCGGTTCAGGATAATTTTATTTTGCATAAGAAGCAGATTGAAAAAGCGATTAAGGATAGGATTGACCTGATCATATTTCCTGAGTTAAGTTTAACCGGTTATATGTTAAAGGATATGGTTCCGGTTGCTGCGGTTCATAAGGAACATTCAATTATTACAGAACTGCAAAAACTAAGTAAAAAGATTTCAATTTTAATTGGACTCGTTGAAGAATCGAATTCTGTAATATTTTATAATGCAGCATTTTATTTTGAAGACGGAAAACTTCATTTTATTCACAGAAAAGTTTATTTACCTACTTATGGGATGTTTGAAGAAGAGCGTTATTTTGGAGCCGGCAACAAAATTCGGGCATTTGAAACGAAATTCGGCCGCTTTGGTATTGCAATCTGTGAAGATGCCTTACACCCGTCGTTTGCTTATACCTTGTCTCAGGACAGGATAAAGTATCTTTTCGTTTTAGCATCATCCCCAGCGAGTGGGCTTTCAGGAAAGGAAGGAAGTTTCAAGACGATTGATACCTGGGAAAGTTTAATTAGAACATACTCAATGTTGTTTTCAATATATACAATTTATGTTAATCGCTCAGGTGTTGAAGATGGGATAAGTTTTTTGGGAGGTTCCCAGGTAGTTGCTCCATCAGGTGAGGTTATTAAAAAATTACCTTATCTTGAGACTTCTGAAGGAGATGCAATTCTTGAAGAGGATAAAATTCGTGGAGCAAGAATGTATACACCACTTCTCAGGGATGAGAAACTTGGTTTAACAATTAAAGAGTTAAAGAGGATTTATGACGAAGATAGATAAACTTGACCTGGATAAGGTTTTAAAATTAATTACAAATTTCATTAAATATGAAATTAAAAAAACCGGTTACAAGAAAGTTGTTCTTGGTTTATCCGGTGGTTTGGATTCAAGTACTGTTGCATATTTATCAGTTAAGGCATTAGGTAATAAGAATGTTATTGGATTTATAATGCCATATAAAACGAGTTCTCCGGATAGTAAGAAGCATGCTCTTGTTATTGCGAAGAAATTAAAGATTAAAGTATTTGAAGTTCCAATCACTGAAATGGTTGATGCTTATTTAAGTAAGTTTAAAAATAATATTTCACAAGTTCGTCAGGGAAATATCATGGCTCGGCAGAGGATGATAGTGTTATATGATAAGAGTGAAGAGTTTAAAGGTTTAGTAATTGGAACAGGTAATAAGACAGAATTTCTATTGGGTTACACTACTCTTTGGGGTGATAGTGCGAGTGCGTTAGTTCCGCTTGGTGATCTTTACAAAACACAGGTGAGGATATTAGCAAGATATATTGGTGTTCCTGAAGAGATTATTTTAAAGAAACCAAGTGCGGATCTTTGGAAAGGTCAAACAGATGAAGAAGATCTTGGGTTCACTTATGCGGATGTTGATAAGCTTCTATATTATATGGTTGATGAGAGATACCCAGTTCTTCAATTACAAAAATTAGGCTATAAGAAATCTTTTATTGATAAAGTTTTTAAAATTATTCAGAGAACTCAATTTAAAAGGAAACTTCCTATTATTGCTAAAATTTCAGCGCGTACTATTGACCATGATTTCAGATACCCGAGGGATTGGGGGTTATAGCATTAATGAGTGGAGAAATCAGGGTAAGGTTTGCACCCAGCCCAACTGGGAAATTGCATATCGGTGGAATCAGAACGGCATTATTCAACTACCTGTTTGCAAGAACGAAAAAAGGAAAATTTATTATAAGAATTGAGGATTCGGATTTCGAAAGGTCGAAAGATGAATTCGTTATTGATATCTGTGAATCGTTAAAGTGGGTAGGTCTGGATTGGGATGAAGGTCCTTTAAAAGAGGATTATAATACGAAAAATGAGTATTTTCAATCACAGCGTTTGGATACTTATAAAAGCAAAGCTGATGAACTTTTAAATTCCGGTAAAGCATACAGGTGTTTTTGTTCTCATGATAGATTGAAGGAATTAAAAGATATCCAGCGACAAAGGAAAGATGCAGTATTCGGATATGATGGTTTTTGTAGAAATCTTACACCGCAGGAGATCACAGAAAAACTGAATAATAATGAGAAATTTACAATAAGAATTAAACGTCCTGACACTCCGGAGATTTCATTTTGTGATCTGATCAGGGGAGAGATTTCTTTTCGGTCTGATACACTTGATGATTTCATAATAATCAGAAGTGACGGGCGACCGGTTTATAATTTCACGGTTGTGGTTGATGATTATTTAATGGGAATTACACATGTAATCAGGGGGGAAGATCATATCTCAAATACTCCAAAACAAATTATTCTTTATAAGTTATTTGACTGGAGAATTCCTGAGTTCGGTCACCTGCCTTTAATTTTTGGAGATGATGGGAAACGTTTATCAAAACGTCATGGAGCTGTTTCTATCCTGGAATATAAGAAGGAAGGTTTCTTAAGAGAAGCTATTTTAAACTATCTCGCCTTACTTGGCTGGAGTTATGATAGTGAACGGGAAATATTTTCAAAAGAAGAATTAATAGAGTTATTCGAGATTTCCAAAATTTCAAAGACAGCTGCAAGATTCTCAATTGATAAATTACTCTGGTTTAATTGTCTTTATATCCACGAACTTAGCAGGGAAGCAAGATTAAGTATACTAATTCCATTCCTTAAAGATGCAGGTATAATATCTGAACTAACTGATCATGTGAAAGAGAAATTATTTGCAATCATTGAGATTGCCGGGGATAGGATCAAGAAACTTCCTGACTTGAATTTTTATGCAAAACCTTTTTTCTTTAAACCTGAAGAATTCAATGAGAAAGGAGTACGAAAATTCTTAAAAGCTGAAAATATCCAAGTTATAAAACATATCGGCAAATTATTTAAAGAAATAGATGAGATAGATTTTAAAAGAGAGAAGATTGAAGAAATTATTAAAATTGAATCAGAAACATCAGGAATTAAATCTGGAAAAATCATTCAGGGGTTACGGGTTCTATTAACAGGAGGTATGATTTCAGCCGGGTTATTTGAAACAATTGAGATAATGGGAAGGGATGAAGTTGTAAGACGAATTGAAATGTTTCAATGATGGAACAAAGAAAAAAAACGATACAAAAAGACAAAAAAAGACAAAACTTGGGACATTCTGTTAATGAAATAAAAGTAGCGTTATTGATAAAACTTTCTTCTGTCTCCAAAGAAATGTATTTTCCAAATTTATCAAGAGTGTCCCATTAATCACTTATTATGAAAGAAAAATAAAATAAAAAAAATAACTAACTAACCGCCCCGAAAAAACAGGGGAAACTCCGGACGCTGAGAGCGCAGATAAAAAAATAACAAAAGAAAAATATTTAACATTGATGTATTGATTTTTAGGGTTTATCCTGTAGGTATAAAGTGTTAGTAGCCCCGCAATTTATTGCGGGGTATGGATTCCCCTTAGAGATTTCAGTCCTGTAGGGACAACAGAAAATAAACAAAAAGAAAAGCGAAAAAAATTAAAAGTGACTTGAAAAAAATTTTTCCTTTTTTGTTTGTTTTTGTTTTCTTTTGTTTTTTTCCATCCCGTCCATCCCATTCTCAAGCAACTACGTTGCTTGAACAGAGAGCAGATAGCAGAGAACGGAGAACAGTAGTTTTATAGAATATAGTCCTGCGACAAGCAGAGCGCAGGCGTCCCGTATGTCCAAAGGATATCGGGATTGATATATTTTTTGCATTCAATCGAATCCTTAAGCAACATAAGTTTTAAATAAATACATTGTATTCTCTAAAACAAAAACATTATGGTTCATCTCCAAAAAAGTTGGTAAAATAACAAAAATAAAGTATAAAATGAAGACCAAAGACAAAAACAAAAATAAAAATTGACAGGGACTTTTACGAGACTTGTAAAGGATAATATATAAAAAGATTTTATGTTTTGAAGCAAATGTTTTTGAGA
>DAOVMD010000108.1 GCA_030630935.1 Candidatus Mcinerneyibacteriota bacterium
CTCCGTTTAATAAGGCTTGAACGGCAATTTCCTCAGAACCTAAACCGGTTATGAAGATGATTATTAAATCCTTTAAATGAGAACGAAGAAGCTTTAACCAATCAAGACCTAGCTTCGAACCGCAAATCTTGTTATCCAAAAATAAAATGTCAATACGCTTTTCCAATACTAAAGATAATAGATCGTCATCACCATCAGAATGAAAAACACCATTTGATACATCTTTGAATAACTCTTGAAACACTTGAAAAATCTCAACCTTGTCATCTACTATTAAAATGTTCCGGGATTTTAAGGTCGTTTCCATGCTTACCTCCTTTCATCTTCTTATATACAAATTCTATTCCAACTTTGGAAATTCTGAATAAATACCAATATACTGTAGGTTAGGGTTAATTACAAAATTATATAGATTTAGATTTATCTAAAAAAATGGGTCAAAACATACCAGAAGATAAATTTGTGCGGATATATGAGAAGTTATGAATATTATTTAGATGGGTCGAAATGGGGCGGTGAGTCAAACTGTCCCATGTCAATCAAATGCTTTTTAATCAGGCGTGCTAATCTTTTTCTATTTGTACCAAGAATCAAAGCGGCTTGGGATTTATTACCATTTGTTTGAAGCAGAGCCCTGGTTATAGTTTCTATTTCAGTTTGTTCCAGAGTTTTGATTATAGTATTTTCAATATCGTGAAATACGTCCACCTTGGTAAATTCTTTAAAGGTTTTCGGCAGGTCATCGACATCGATGATATTATCAATATCCATTACGATTGCTCTTTCAATAAAGTTTTCTAATTCTCTAATATTCCCGGGCCAGTCATAAAGAATCAGGAAGTTCATTGCTTGATTAGCAACATACTTAATTTTTTTATTTAGTATTTCATTATAT
The DNA here is from genome assembly GCA_030630935.1 of Candidatus Mcinerneyibacteriota bacterium. Taxonomy (GTDB): domain Bacteria; phylum AUK180; class AUK180; order JAQVHJ01; family JAQVHJ01; genus DAOVMD01. The sequence continues at coordinate 896 of DAOVMD010000108.1, forward strand.
TTATTAATAAAGTGATTTATAAGTATAGGAATATCTTCTTTCCTATCTTTAAGTGAGGGTAGGGTTAATTCAATAATATTTATTCTAAAATAGAGGTCTTCTCTAAACTTTTGTTCCTCAATTAATTTTTTTATATTTTTATTTGTAGCAGAAAGAATTCGGACATTGACTTTTTTTATTTTATTACTCCCGACTGCTCTAATCTCACCATTTTGAATAGCTCTCAGAAGTTTACTCTGAACTTCGAATGGTATTTCTGCAATCTCATCGAGGAACAGGATTCCATTATCAGATTCTTCAAAGAGTCCTTTTTTATCAGCAACGGCATCGGTGAAGCTTCCTTTTTTATGGCCAAATAATTCCGATTCGAATAATGCTTTTGGTATAGTACTGCAATTTATAGTGACAAATGGTTTATCTTTGAATATGGAGTTTGTATGTATTGCCTTTGCAATCAATTCCTTACCTGTTCCTGATTCACCTAAGATCAGGACATTACTCTTTATATTTCTAATTTTAAGTATTGTTTTAAAGATTTGTATCATCTTATAATCCAACCCGATAATACCTTCAAATCCAAACTTATCTTTTATTTGCTTTTTCAGAAATGAATTTTCCTTCTTCAAATTACTTCTCTCGAGCGCATTCTCTATACTGATTCTAATTTTATCTAATTGAAAAGGTTTTGAAATGAAGTCGAATGCCCCGATTTTAATTGCCTTCACCGCATTTTCAATTGACCCGAATCCGGTCATGATTATAAACTCTGTCTCAGGGCTAATTTCTTTGACTTTCTTTAATAGATCGATACCGGAAAGCCCGGGCATCCTGAGATCAGAAATTATTAAATCCGTATCCTGGTTTGCAAGGAATTGTTTAAAAGCTGTATCTCCATCATTACATAGAATAGGGAAGTACCCCAATTCATCAAGGAGTCTTTTAAAGACTTCTAATAAATTACTTTCATCATCTACTACTATGATTTTATTCTTTCTCAATTTGAACTCCTGAATAATCAAACGGGAATATACATAGAAATTTAGTCCCGCTATTTAATTGGCTTTGAACTTTTATCTCACCCTGGTGCAGATCCATGATCTTCTTACAAATCGAAAGGCCCAGACCTGTTCCCGGGATGTTATGGTGTCTCTTTTCAATCCTGAAGAAAGGTTCAAATAAACGTTTTAGTTTATCATTCTGGATTCCAATCCCGGAATCTTCAATAGATATGATTTGTTTGTTATTCTCATCTTTAATTATTACATTTATGAATCCTTCAGGTTTATTGTATTTTATGCTATTTGAAATCAGGTTAGATAATAAATGATAAATTTTATCTTTATCTCCATTGAATTGCTTCGTAGTAATTTCAGTTTTAATTTTAATCATTTTTGATTTTAAATCATTATCAAAGGTTTTTTCGATTCTTTTAATTACTTCAGTAATATCAAATAGCCTGGGTGAAAATATTTCCTTCTGTACTTCAAACCGAGAGAGTCTTAATAAATCTTCAATTTGATTAAGTAGATGTTCTGAATCAACTGCAATAATGTCTATTAATTTTTTATTATCTTCATCAGGGTCATTTTTGAACTTCTTCTTCAGGATTTTTACTCCGCCGATGATTGATGTTAACGGGGTCTTCAGTTCATGTGATAAGCTCGATATGAATTCTGTCTTTAATTCCTCAACCTTCTTATACCTGGAGATATCCTCAAAAACTAAAACCATTCCTGTCTCCTTCCCTTCATCATCTGTCATTAAACCGATATTTATATAATAATAAAGTTCGCCTATCTTAAATTCAATGGGGCTTTCTTCAGCCTTTCCTATCTTACTATATAAATCCGGTATATTAAAAGAATTATTGTCAAAGTGAGATTTTAAAATATCTTCGTAACTCTTATTTAAAACTTCAGCCTTATCCGGAAGGTTAAAAATTTCTAATGCAGTAGAATTAATTTCAATAATTTTTCCGAACTTATTTGTAACAATAATTCCATCATTAATACTTTCAAAAAATGATTCGAGGGAATCTTTCCGGTTAGTAATTTCCCTTGAATGTTTTAGTGCCTGGTCAAATTGATTTCGGACATTCTTGAATGAAGATGCGTTCATAAGCGCGTGTCCCACAATTTGAGAGAAACTGCTGATAAGCTGCATCTCAATTTTCTTGAATTTATTCTCCTCAGTCCTATTTGCAGCCAGGAGTACTGCGGATAACTCACCTTTTATAAAAATTGGTGAGATCAGAGATTCAGAAATTGATTCAACTCCGCATTTCTTAAGAGCATCTAAAAATTCTTTTGGAAAGTCATTGGGATGAGTAATTTTTATAACCCCTTTAAGTTGAGATGTATCTGTAATAAGTTCATTGGTTAGAAGCTTGAAATTTCTGATTAATTCAAACTTATTTGAAATATTAATCTTATCCCCTGAAATATCTTCAAAATGAAGGTAATCACTCGAAGGTTCTTTTATAAAGAGTATTCCAATATCAGAATTTAATAATTTCGAGAGATAAAATAGGATATTCTTTACCAGGACACTCCAGTTCAAAGTTGAAGTCAGGAGTTTATTAATCTCAATTAAATATGATAACTTAATTGTATCTTCAATAGCAGAATGAAATGTTTGAAATCTCCCTAAATAGTTATCTAAAATTGTAATCATTTGATTAAATAGATTGAAATGGTTTCCGGAAATTTCTGTGATCTCCGGAAATTCGAGACATAAAATTGATTTTTTATTTCGGAGTTTTTGTGACATCTCTAAAAGAACTAACTGGCTATTATTATTATAATCTTTGGGGATTGTATTAAAGTATTTTAATATTTTTTGATATGGAATTATAGTAAGACCAGTAATTGGAATATCTAATGTTAATTGAATATCTGTACTTGAAATTGAAACCTTGCCTTTTTTTCTGATTGCGATAGAAGATGAAGTCAGGGTATTCGGATCATCATGCTCCTGATAAAAAAGCATAGCTGACCTGATGAAAGTCAGATCCAAAGTATTCTCAAATATTAAATTTTCGAAACAATCGGCGTTCCTGCAGTTCATTAACCTGGTAATAAAATTAGAGATAAATTCTGTCTCGCCTGAGTCTCCCGATTCACCTTTATGAAAAACTCTCCATGCATTGATTGTGATCCCTGATAATACAACAGCAATAAAGATAATTGAAGCGAAAAAATTCTCTTCAGCCAGAATTCTGTAAGAGATTATAGAAAACATTGTTATTAAAATAAAAAATATTATAATTAAATTCTTAAAGTCTTTGATGATCACGGATGTAAATATTAAGATAAAGATAAATGGGAAAAACTCCATATTTTCAAAGAAATACTTATGTATTAATAGAGACGAAAATATTAAGTTGATTATAAACAAGAGCTCCTCAATTTTAAAACCTGAGATAAATTTCTTTGGGAAAAGGATTACGGATAAATTAAATAGTATGGAAGAGAAAGCCAGGATATAAAGGTAAAGAGGTAAGTTAAGACCTTTCGATATTAAGAGGTAACCGAATATTAATATTATGTAGGATAAATTGAATAAATAATAATTCTTCTTTGTAATCTTATCTAATTTTGTTCCCATGCTTGAATCGTCCCATTAAATGAGTTCAGCTTTATTATATACTATTTCAGGCTTAATTTGCAAGTGCTTTTTTTCTACGTATTGATTTTCTTTTCTATATGTTTTAATTAGCTGCGGAATCCTGATTAAGGAAATTGAGAATCCTACACCAATCAATCCTGCTTCCTGATCCATCTTTCTACCGGGATGATCTTTAATAGTATTCAGGGCTACACATAAAATTAGGTTTACAAGGGTAGTGGAAGCAATTGATAGAAGCTCTGCATCCGGTTCACTTAAATTTAAACCGGTTTGATAATATCTCTTAAAGAGACGATAACTGGTATAAGTTGTGATTGAGAATAGAGCCAGGCTTTCGTAATTGGAACTTGTCCAAGTTGGATATCTGACCAGCTCCAAATGCATCTCTTCCTCTGAGTGAACTGTTAACATACTGAGGATGACTATAATTAGAATTATAAGATACTTTTTCATTTTTCAACTCCCTGTTTTTTTTGTGATAATTTAAATATAATGCTGAGACAACACCTAGGAGATCAAGAGTAAAATCAACCCTGTCAAACTCAGCATCAAGATATTTTTCCTTTGAATAACCGATTATGACCATTAAACCTGCTACGATTAATGGATTATACTTTGGATCTACAATTCTAATATTGAATCTATCATTTAATATATCAAGTGTTTTTGTGCCAATTACAACACCTGAAAAACTGAAACTGAGATGAAGTGTCGAGCTCCCGTCAAGACTCTCTGAATAAATAAATGTCGGGATAACCAATAGTAAACAGATAAATGTTAAAACCTTTTTCATAATAAATTCTTCTCCGAAATTGGTGTAGGTGCGGGTAATGTAAGTTCCCCCACACCTACATGTTAAATCTGGTTCAAAGAGCAATTACACTATTTTAACATTCATTTCGCGTGCCAGGAAGGAAGGAGAGTGCAATACCCCAATATAACGGTGTTCTCAGTTTTATTAATGGTTTCTATTTTGTGGTTTTAAACAGAAAACGGGGTAAAAAGACCATAGCCTTCGCTCTGCAATGAAAAAGTATGAATGCTGCGACCATAAGATATTAAGGGGAGTCAGTCCCGATGAGGACCAACCGAATCGGGAAATAATGAACAATGAAGAATGAAATAGCATCGCTTCGCTACACAAGTAAGAATTAAGAATGAATAATGAAGGGGGTGAAACCCCATTGCTATGCCTAATAATAATACTTTTCAAAGTACTACCCTTCAGTCAAGGTCAGTTTGACCTTGACCATGATTGAAGATAATAACATTAGAAAAACGATTGAATGCAATTCTAAAAATAGCCGCTGACAAGCGAAGTGCAGGCATTCCGTATGCCGAAGGACATCGGGAAGAGGTCGTCCCGATGTAAATTCGGGGTAAACTCCAGACGCAGAGAAAAAAAATAAAGAATTTTAACCATGAAGAACATGAAGGGAAAAAACAATTATTCATCCAAAGACCAAAGAATTGTTTCCCAAACAAAGTAGGGGTTAATGACCTTAACCCTGATCGAATGAATTTAATCCTCCCGAATGAAATGTATGAAAACAATAAAAATTAAACACCAAAACAAATTTACCTATGAGATCGAAAGAATTTTATTTTACGATTCACTACTCACGATTAACTATTCACTGCTCAAGCAAGGGATTTGCTTGAGCTAGGCACTTGAACTTTTGAACACTTGAACATTTGAACTTTTTTTACCTTGACTTTTGCTTAATATTTTGTTATTATAATATTATATTGAAGGTTCTTTTACAAGTGTAAATCACAAAAGTTAGGGAATTATTAATTGGAGGAAGATTATTAAAAAGGTTTTTGTTTTAATTATTTTGGTTATTGTTTTATTTTCTGTAAATACTTATTCTGAAATGATTCTTGTTTTATCTCATACTTATGATAGTTGGGAGAATATAGAAGGTGAATCTCGGGTTACCGGTACGGGTACGGGGATTACATTTGGTATGATGTTCAGGTATAAATTAAGCAAGAATTTATATTTCTTACCTGGTGCATTAATTTCAATTCGCATATTTAAATATGACTCTGTCATGGCGTATGAGAGAGTTTGGGGAAAATATTACTGGCGCATGTTCCTATATGATCGCTTTCGCCCTACTAGTGTAACCACACGTATGAATATTGCTCAGATTCCAATTGAATTAAATTACTATGTTAATAACTGGATGTATTTAATAGGCGGGCTTTCTTTTGTGTATGAGCTAAGCGGAAAACAGCTTGATTTCATGAATCATCTAGATCATTGGACTAATATGGCAAACTTAACCGATTCAGATATTTATTTGATAACAGGTGTGGGATTTGAAACCAGGGTTTCCAAAACAGTAACATTATTCCCGAATTTAAAATTATACTTGAATTTAACTCCGAAGCGAAGTGAAGGTCCCGAAGCACATAAGCAATTCTCGATCATGTTCCAAGTAGGATTCACCGCGAAAGATCAAATGTTATTCGGGACATTGGCTTTTGAAGAAGTCGATACGGATAAGGGTAGAATGATAAAGACATATAATAGTGTTTTAGTGAAGACAGTTATGGGTGAGGGGTATTTTGAACTCAACGCAGGTAAAAGAATTAAAGAGAACGATTATTTCTTAATACTCAGGCATAGGACTTATGTACAATTCTTTAATAAATTAGATTTGGATAATGTCCTGGAAATCTATATTGACAAGAAAAAATATTCGGTAGGTACTACAACGAATAATTATTATTTTAAAAAAGAAGTGGGAGATAAGTGGGAAGTAATTTATATTCCAGTTTCACATGAATTAATTAAGAAAATTGCAAAATCAAAACGAGTAAGAATTATAATAAACGGAAAAAAAGGATATGTTGTTAGAGTCTTCGATAATATTAATTATAAAAAATTTAAAAAATTCATAAAAGAAAACAAGTAAGGTTTTAGGGGGGGGAGGAATGTTATGTTTAAATTAAACAAGGAAGAATTTGAAAACTTGAAGTGTCATTTTAGAACATCAAGTTCGATGGGATAAAAAAACAAAAAAATAAAACAAAAAAATATTTCTTCAGCAGGTTGACGATTAACAAGAGGAGATCCCGATTTTCAACATCGGGAGAACTGAAGAGTAAGGAACCACGTAGGGTTCCCTATTAAAAAACTAACGAGAACCAAAAAATAAAGAATTTAATTACAGTGTTCTTTGAAGATTGAAAAAACCTGTCACCTATAATTTTTTTTAAATCGTTTACGATTCTTATGAAAATAATGCGTAGCCTAGGGGTTTACCCCTAGGGAAACGATAGAAGAGTATATGCCATTTATGGCAATTATGAAAATAATAAAAAAAACAAAAATTTTAACCATGAAGACCATGAAGAAAAAAATTATTTATCCAAAGACCAAAGCATTGTTTCCCAAACGGTGTAGGGGCGACCGAGTCGCATCGAGCGAAGCGAGATCTAGCGAAGCGTCCACGCCCTGATTGTTATTAATAATCCTCCCGAATGAAATGTATGAAAACAATAAATATTAAATTACTAAAACACACTTTACCAATATAACGACATTTAGATATGAAATGGGACAAAATGGGAGCACCGTCCCAATTGTTTGCTTTTAACAAATTTTCAACTATTGAACAAATGAACATTTTAACACTTTTCTTCTTGACATTATTAAAGATTTATATTATAATTAAAATAGTTTTAAAAGGAAAATGAAGTGATTTTTATAATAGGAATATTTAATTCATTATTAAATGATATTTGAGGATAGCATGTCAATATTCTATTCGAGAGATGGGCAAAATGTTAAATTAGAAAAGAAGGACTTTCCTCAGGAGTCTGATTTACAGGAGTATTTGAAAGGCAACCCAGAGGTTATCCCCATTACTGAGATTAATGAGGGTGTTGAATTTGATGTTATTGTGAGGGAGTTTCCGACATCATCTGGTTCAATTGATATAATTGGTTTTGATTCAGATGGGAATATTTATATCATTGAAACAAAGTTATATAAAAATCCTGATAAGAGAAAGGTTGTTGCTCA
>DAOVMD010000395.1 GCA_030630935.1 Candidatus Mcinerneyibacteriota bacterium
AATGTGAATGTTAGCGAAGAGCCCGTTGCGGGAAAACCGCACGGCGGGTTCTGTGAGGGGCGGTCGTTCTCACTATTAAATTTAGGAGGACGATACGCCTACTCGACAAAACCAAAGATAAAAACAAAAAAGTTGAAATGTTTTTAGCAGGTCGACGAACGGAGAGAGGAGATTGAGTTTACCCCGATTTGTTGGGAACACGAAGTACATCTGGAGAATATAAAGAGACTTATAATGGATTATAAAAATATTGTTATAATTGTTTAGAGCCATTTATGGCTATTATGAAAAAGATTCGTAGCCTGGGGCTTCAGCCCTAGGAGATGTTTGAAAAACAAACAGCCATTTATGGCTATTATGAAAATAATGAAAAAAAATAAATCTTTATCAGGTCACCGACCAACGAGAGGTGATCCCGATTTTCTAACAGTGGGAGAACTGACATTAATAAGAATTAAAAGTAATAATGTCGAAAATATTATGCGCATTTATATAGATGTCTGACCAAATAACTTTATTTAATTGAACTATTTAACTCTTCTCTTCTTTTTTCTTTTTCTTCTTTGTGGTTTTCTTAGTTTTCTTCTTTGTTTCTTTCTTCCCTGTTTTCTCAGGTGCTGTTTCAGGTTCAGTCTCTTCTATTATTACTTCTTCTTCCTTCTTTTCTTCTTGGGCGTCTTTTACCGGTTCGGTTTTCTCAGATGCAGGTTTCTTTTCCTTCTTCTCTTCTGCCGGTTTATCGAGCTCAGACATGTAATTTAATTGAAGATTAGTTAGTGTAACTTCTAAAACCTTATCTTCTTCTGTCGAAAGGTTTCCTTTAGTCTTATCCTTTAACATTAATAAAATATCAATAAAGGTTTTTGCTGTATCTAAGTTCCTTTCAACCTTTCCGGAAAATGGGTTTGCTACTTTACCCATGAATTGATATGCTGAACTTTCATATTGACGGACTAACATAATAAATAAAAATGAATGCATAGATTCTTCACTGCTCATAGGCACCTCCTATTATTAATAAAAATTATAACATAAAAATGTCTTTTAGTCAAGCACACAAAATACAGATAGCAGAGAACAGAGAACTGAGAGCAGTCGTTTTATAGATGAAAGTCCTGTAACAAGCGGAGCGAGTTAAGTTTAATTTCTGTTTTTTTGTTTGTTATTTTGTTTAAGTTCTCTTCAGTTCTCGTTAGTTCCCTGTCAATATTTTTTGCATTCAATCGAACCCTTAAGCAGCAAAAGCTCTAAACAAAGGCATTGTGAGATATAATGCAAATCAATTATCAATTAATAAGGGAGCAAGCTCCCTCTAACAATGGGTCTTTGGGACCCCAATCATCAATCATAAATGTGTAGCGCAGCGAAACTATTTTTCATTTGCTTTAATTAAGAAAATATGATAAAATTACAATTGAATAAATAAAAGGAGTTGGATATGTTAACAAGAAACAAGGGTAAGTTCAAATATTTGATAATTTTATCAATGCTGTTTGCTTTATTTATATCAGCAAATGCATTTATTGATTACAAACCCCCGCCACAGGAAGTTATAAAGATCGAGAATCCTGTTGAAAAGGAGATTACTCAGACCTTTACAATTTTAATATGGAATATTGGATATTGCGGACTGGGTGAGGAAGCCGATTTCTTCATGGACGGCGGGGAAATGTCAACTGCAGTGAGTAAGGAGGTTGTTGAAAAGCATTTTAAAAATGTAAAGAAATTCCTGAAAAGTAAGGACGCTGATATAATGTTATTACAGGAAGTCGATGAGATAGCAAAGAGAAGTCATAAAGTTAAGCAATATATTGGTCTAAGGGAGTATTTCAAAAATTACACAAGCGGTTTTGCATATAACTACAAAGTACCTTTTGTTCCTGTGCCATTGAAGAAACCCATGGGAAAAGTGAAGTCCGGATTGATGACCTTTTCAAAATTTAAGATTGTGAAATTAATGCGGTACCAACTCCCGGGAAATTACTCCTGGCCCACCAGAGTTTTCCATCTTGATCGATGCATTTTGGTTTCGAGAATTAAGATGCCGAAAACTCAATCGGAATGGGTAATTATTAACCTTCACCTTTCCGCATTTGACAAGGGTGGGGAATTACGTAAGCAACAGCTGGCGTTTTTGAAGAAATTTATAATAAAAGAATATAAAGAAGGAAATTATGTGATAGTTGGTGGGGATTGGAATCATTCCTTCCCTGGTTTTAAGAATACGTTTTCTAATAATAAACCTGATCCAGGTTGGCTGCAATATCTTCCTGAAGATTGGGCTCCTGAAGGTTGGGAGTTTAAATATGATAAGGATCACCCAACCATCCGTGCCAACTCAACTATATATAAGAGAGGTGATAATTTTAGAACAATCATAGACGGATTTCTGGTTTCCCCCAATATTACTATTACCGATGTTGAGGGATTTGACCTTGATTTTGAGGATTCCGACCATAATCCTGTAATTTTAAAAGTGAAGATTATGATACCAGATTGTAAGAATGTAAATGATATAATGAAGTATGATGAACAGACTGTAAATTTAATAGGGACATATCGTATTTCAGAAGAAAAACATGATCCTAAACACAGGAAGAAAATATTCCTCGGAAGTTATCTTGAACTTGATGATGGGACAAAAGTAATCCTTGGTTATTTAAATCCGGATCTTACGGGTGAAAAATACAATGGTAAGAGAGTGAAAATTACCGGGACGATATATTCCGGGACACCACCGGAAGGTGAATATATGCAGATGATTCTCGCCCCACATTTAAACGATTATGAAAGTATCGAAATAATTGAGTAGTTATAAAATAATAAATTTCAGTAAAGATATTTGGCAGAGAATAATTTGTCAGTTGCACGATTGGTCAATTGACCAATCGTGCAACTAGGATATATAACTAAATAAAAAAAGGGCGTGTGAATAAACATTTCACAGTACCGTAAATTTCATCAGGAGATTATTATGACTGATATGATTGCATATTGCGGACTTGATTGCTTGACTTGTCCGGCATTTATTGCTATGAAAGAAGATGATGATGAGAAACGAAAGGCAACTGCAGAGATGTGGAGTAAGATGTATAAGGCAGAGATAAAACCGGAAGATATCAATTGCACTGGTTGTCATTCGACTGGTATTGTCTTCTCACACTGTAACGAATGTCCAATCCGACCGTGTGCCCAAGATAAAAAACTTCAGAACTGTGCTTATTGTGATGATTTCACTTGCGAAAAACTGGAAGGTCTCTTAAAATATGCACCTGAAGCAAGAACTAAACTAGAAAAAATTAGAAAAGAAAATAAGCTCTGAGAGTTTAATTGTTAAAGTGTTCAATAGTTCAAATGTTAACAAAACCGTTTAAGTGTTCAAAAAGTTTTGAT
>DAOVMD010000234.1 GCA_030630935.1 Candidatus Mcinerneyibacteriota bacterium
TCGACAGCTCTTGATTAAAAAATATTGTGTTCCATCGTATCCTCCCAAAAATAATTTCTAAAGAGCTATAATACCGTCTACATCTTTTGTCATACATATTTTAATACATTTTTCGATTTTTGTCAAACGATTTTTAATTTACTATTCAGAGCTGGAGTTGAGATAGTTCAATAATATAAATGTTATTAACGAGACGTACTTTGCTTTTTTCTCTCAAAGAAACGACTGTTATCAGTTCTCTGCTATCTGCTCTCTGCTAAAGCAACAGAGTTGCTTTAGCATGCTTTGCATGCGTTCAAATGTTAAAGAAGTTGGGATAGTTCAATAGGTTAGGATTTCAGGCATAGATTGCCGCGCTTCGCTCGCAATGACAAAAGTTGAGTTTTCGAACAATCACAATTGGATTCTAAATCCTCTAAAATCAAAAAAAGAATTGATTTTTATATTAATATATGTTAGAATATATAAAATTTTAAATAATAAAAGGAGCTTTGTAATATGTCTTCAGAAGTTAATTTAAAAAGGACTTCCATTTATTCAGAGCATATCAAACTTGGAGCCAAACTAGTTCCTTTTGCGGGTTGGGAGATGCCGGTTCAATATTCCGGAATAATTGAGGAGCATAATTGTGTCCGTGAGAAAGTTGGTGTTTTTGATGTTTCACATATGGGCGAATTTACAGTTAGAGGTCCCGGGGCTGCTGATTTTGTTAATTTCCTAATTACAAATGATTTTTCCAAGATTGTGCCGGGTCAGGCGATATATTCACCTATGCTTTACGAAGATGGTGGGATTGTTGATGATTTATTAGCTTATAGGAAGTCAGAAGAAGATATTTTACTTGTAGTTAATGCATCCAATTTAGATAAGGATTTTACGTGGATCACAGATTTAGCAAAGCGTTTCAATTTTGAAGTTACGTTAGGAAATATATCTGATTCGATTTCTGAGTTTGCAGTTCAAGGTCCATCAGCTGAGAAGGTAATGCATGAGTTATTTGGAGAATCCGTTTCCGGATTAGGTTTTTTCCGTTTTCTCGAAGTTAAATTTAACAACCACGATATTTTAGTTTCCCGAACGGGTTATACAGGTGAGGATGGTTTTGAGATTTATATGGAGAATCATCTTGCCCTTGAAATTTGGAATCAGTTATTTTCAATAGGTAAGGCATTTGGTATTCAGCCGATTGGTCTTGCAGCTCGGGACACATTAAGATTTGAAGCAAAACTTATGCTTTATGGTAATGATATTACAAAAGACACAAACCCACTTGAAGCGGGTTTAAAGTGGACAGTTAAACTTGATAAGCCCGATTTCTGTGGTAAAGAAGCATTATTAAAAATTAAAGAAGCAGGTTTAACCAGGCGATTAGTGGGTTTTGAAATGGTTGATCGCGGAATACCAAGGCATGATTATAAAATTTTCAAAGACAATAATGAGATAGGTTTTGTTACGAGTGGGACTCATGCTCCATTTCTTAAGAAGAATCTGGGGCTTGGTTATGTTTCATTTGAGCACCGGAAAAAAGGCACGGAGATTTTTATTGAGGTCAGGGGGAGATTACTCAAGGCAGTAATTGTTGCGACCCCCTTTTATAAAAGGAAAAAATAATAGGAGGGGACTCATGAATTTTCCAAAGGAGCTTCTTTATACAAAGACTCACGAATTTGTAAAACCAGACGGTAACAATGCAGTTCTTGGTATCACGGACTATGCACAGAGCCAACTTGGAGATATAGTTTTTATTGAGCTTCCAGATGTAGGTACGAAATTTACAAAGGGTGAGAAATTCGCAGTTGTAGAATCTGTCAAGGCGGTTGAAGATATTCATACACCTGTTTCAGGAGAAGTAATGGAGATTAACGATGACCTTGAAGCTAATCCTAATTTTGTAAATGAAGATCCTTATTCAAAGGGTTGGTTAATTAAGATTAAGCTTGATTCCCCTGATGAGTTAAAGAAATTACTGAATCTGGAACAATATAAAGAGTTTGTAGACTAACCGGAGATTTCAATGGATTATATTCCGATTACAGAAGAAGATAAAATTGACATGCTTAAGGTTATTGGAGTTTCTGAGATAAATGATTTATTTCCTGATATCCCCCCTGAGCTAATGAAGAAAGTTGATTACAAACATATCCCTATTCACGGTCTTTCGGAGTATAATTTAATAAACGAATTTGAACAGATGTCGATGAAAAATAAACAGATTAATAATTTCAATTCATTTTTAGGTGGAGGAATTTATAATCATTTTATTCCCACTGCAGTCGATTCAATTGTTTCACGTCCCGAATTTTTTACTGCATATACACCATACCAGGCAGAAGTTTCTCAAGGGACATTACAAGCGATCTTTGAGTTTCAGACATTCATTTCTGAGTTAACAGGTATGGAAATTGCCAATGCTTCTATGTATGATGGTGCGACTGCTGCAGCAGAATCTCTGATATTATCCTGGCGAGTTAAGAAGCGAAAAAAAGTAGCAGTTTCAAAGGGTTTAAATCCTGATTACAGGAAGGTTATTGAGACATATTTAAAGAATACAGGTGTAGAAATTATAGAGTTGCCTTTGAATCAGAAGACAGGTAGAACAATATTTAATAATATTAACTGGGAAGAATTTTCAGCAGGAATAATTGCTTCCCCGAATTATCTTGGAATTATTGAGAATTTAAAAGATTTTTCAGAAACAGTTCATTCAGGTAGTGCATTATCAGTAGTTTCAATTAACCCAATGTCACTTGGAATATTAAAAACCCCGGGTAAGGCAGGAGTTGATTTAGCAATTGGAAATGGCCAGGTTTTTGGTAATCAAATGTACCTTGGCGGTCCAGCATTTGGTTTTTTTACCAGTACAAAAGCTCTATTACGCAATTTACCCGGTCGATTGGTAGGGGAGACCAGGGATACAGACGGTAAAGTCGGGTATGTCCTGACACTTCAAACCCGGGAACAGCATATTAGACGAGAGAGAGCTACCTCAAATATTTGTACAAATCAAGCATTGAATGCACTTGCAGGAACAGTATATCTTTCACTCTTAGGCCGGAGCGGATTAAGGGAAGTTTCAAGGTTAAACGCGATAAAAACTCATTACTTAATTGATAAGCTATCCGAATTACAAGGTGTTGAGATTTTATTCGATAAAAAGTATTATTTCAATGAATTTACTTTCTCAACTCAATTTGATTCGACTACATTATTAAAAAAAATGAAACAAAAGAAAATTTATGGTGGAATTTCTCTTTCAGATAATTACCCTGAATATCCCGGAGCAATTCTAACCGCAGTCACAGAAGTAAAGTCAAAACTTGAGCTGGACGAATTTATCACAGTAATAAAAGAGTTATTAAACAGTAAGTAAAAGGTTATCTATGGAAGAAAAATTGATTTTTAATTATAAGACTCATAAACGTGAACCAATTGCATTGCCATATGATGATTTTCAATATAAGAACCTTGATGAGATTATTGACACCGAATCTATTTCCGATAATGCATGTAAAAATTTCCCTGACCTTTCAGAACCGGAAGTAGTTCGGCATTTTATCAGGTTGTCAAAATTAAATTTTAATATTGACGAGAATTTTTATCCCTTGGGTTCATGTACAATGAAATATAATCCCAAAGTGAATGAACTTATTTCACGATTTAAGGGTTTCTCTGATATTCATCCTGCCCAGGATGTTGAGGATCTTCAGGGAATTCTCAGGATTTTATTTGAGTTAGGTGAATATTTCAAGGATTTAAGCGGGCTTCCTGGTGTAACTCTTCAACCTGCTGCAGGTGCACATGGAGAATTAACTGCATTATTTATGATGAAGGCGTATTTCGAAGATACCGCTCCAAACAAGAATGTAATTTTAATTCCTGATACATCACATGGAACTAATCCGGCAAGTGCTCAAACTGCAGGATTTAAAACGGTTAAAATAAAATCCAACGCTGATGGTGACACAGATTTAGAAGATTTGAAGGCGCATTTAAATGATGATTTTGCAGGAATTATGTTAACTATTCCGAACACACTGGGTTTATTTGATAAGCATATTCTGGAAATTTCGAAATTAGTCAGGGCATCTGGTGGGTTTTTATATATGGATGGTGCAAATATGAATGCACTGATGGGTAAGGTAATACCCGCAGATGTTGGTGTTGATGTGATGCATTTTAATTTACATAAAACTTTTTCAACTCCCCACGGCGGAGGTGGTCCCGGATCAGGTCCGATTACTGTTTGCAGTAAGTTACAGAGATATTTACCAAATCCATTAATTATCAAGAGTGATAATCAATATAAATTTAGTTATTCAAATTCCGGTTCAATCGGTAAAGTCAAGGAGTACTTTGGGAATATCGGAGTATTACTCAAGGCATATATCTATATTAAATCATTGGGTGCTGAAGGTTTAAAACGTGTAACAGAATTTGCAGTATTAAACGCAAATTACATTAGAAAATCATTAGAGGATGTGTATAAACCGGCGTTTTCCCGTATCTGTATGCACGAATGTGTATTTACAAATGAATACCAGGAAAAATCGGGGGTCAAAACCCTGCACATTGCAAAACGTCTTTTAGATTATCATATCCATGCTCCAACTATATATTTCCCGTTAATAGTTCATGAAGCCCTGATGATTGAGCCAACAGAAACTGAATCTAAGGAGACCATTGATAATTTTATTGAAATCATGAAGAAAATTGCCCAGGAATCAAAAGATAATCCGGATTTAGTAAAAAATGCACCCCATAATGTTTTCAGGAAAAAATTAGATGAAGTTTTAGCAGCTCGCAGTCCAGTTTTGAAATGGAGAAGATAGGTTAATATGGAAGTTAAAGTAGGATTAGTCTCAGACATAGGAAAGAAACGCAGTATTAATGAGGATAATCTTTTAGTTGATAAGAAACTTGGAATATATATGGTTGCTGATGGGATGGGAGGTCATGCTGCCGGTGACCTAGCATCTACAGTTGCAGTTGAGACCGTTCATAAGTTCTTGAAGAAGCATTTTGGGAATGAAAAAATCAGATTACCATTTCTTGTTGATGAAGATTTTTCATTTGTAGGAAATTGTGCTATTCAGGCATTATATATTGCAAATCAGAAGATCTTTGAAAAGGCCAAAAAGAGTGAAAATTTCAAGGATATGGGAACCACTGCAGTTTTAATGATCTTACAGGATGATGTTCTTTTCATTTCACATGTAGGCGATTCTCGGGCTTATCTTTATAGAGAAGGCGGACTTTTCCAATTAACTGAGGATCATTCCTGGGTCAATGAGCAATTACGTCTTAACCAGATTACTCCACTTGAAGCAAGGACACATAAGTGGAAAAATGTGATCATGCGTGCATTAGGTTCCAGGGAAACGGTTCAAGTAGATATAAACGCTTATTACCTTCAGGAAGATGACATTGTTCTTGCAACAACAGATGGATTAACAGATATGGTGCCAAATTCTAAAATTGCTGCA
>DAOVMD010000058.1 GCA_030630935.1 Candidatus Mcinerneyibacteriota bacterium
AAGAACATTATTCATTGTTCATTATTATTTTTTCCTTGCAGAGCAAAGCGATGCTTTTAGTTCTCGTTAGTTCTCCCGATACGCTTCACTATCCCCGATGCATCGGGGTAAACTCAATCTCCTCCCTCCGGTCAGCGACCTGCTGAAGAAATATTTTTTTGTTTTTCTTTTGTTTTGTTCTTTTTTTTCATATGGGAGGATTAATTTCATTTGATCAGGGCGTCCGGCCGGAAGCCCCTACTGCATTGTAATAAATTATGTTGTTAAACCTACGTCTATATAATTGAATAGTGTTTTTAAAACATTCTTGTCTTCAATCATGGTCAAGTATAACAAACCCTGCTTGCAGGGCTGAACTTGACCGAAGGTTAGTACTTTGAAAAGTATTATAATTAGGCACAACAATGGGGTTTCACCCCCATAGATCATAGATGTGTAGCGAAGCGAAACTTATTTTTCTTCGTTATCTTTCTCATGAAGTTTTTTTAATGCATTTGCATATTCCTTCGGAGTGCACGAGTATCTTTTCTTAAAAATAATTGAAGTATTTTTGTAATTTAAACCATTAATCGTAATGATTTTACAGATAGGAAAATTATATTTCTGAGTAATGAGATTTTTCAATTTAATTTCATTAGGTATATTGTAAGGCGGAAACAAATTCAAGATCCTCGATTTCAATTCTTTATAGTTTAAAGGTTTGTAAAAAAAATGCTCAGTAAAATTTCGGAATAGAGAATTTATCTCAAATCCCGGTTGGGAAATAATAATTATTGGAATATATTTTCGTAATTCAAAAGTTTGAGCTAAACAACTAATAAAATTCGATTCATATTCCAAAGAATAATCAAAAATGAAAAGACCATAAAAATTGTCATTTATAGAAAGATTTAAATTCTTATGTTCATAAGTAATTTCTTTCGTATAAATTTTAAAATTCTCCTGAAAAAACCCTTTTAATTCATCATCAGAAGTGAAAATAAAAATTGAAAATTCCATACCCCCTTCCTCCATCTTAAACGTTACTTAATATGGCCTACCTTGCTTTTTAAAAATGTCTCTTAATTTAGTTTTCTACTAAAAGTATAGCACAAAATGTTGAATTTTGCAAGTTTTTAATTATTTTTTTTAAAATTATTAATATATTATATTATTATTGAAGACTGACAAAAAACATTTAATATGTTATTGCGCATCGCAGCGAAGCAAGATCTAGCCTGCGTCCGAGAAAGTTCAAAGAGTTTGTGCCTATCAAAAAGGCTATGCCTTTGGTAATCTATCTTTTTCTTTAAAATTAGATTGCTTTGTTCAATATCAAGATTTTCACCAATCTCTTTTTCCTTTAATGAATTCTTTCTTACCTTTTTTTGCAATGCGTTTAAGGTTCTTAATATTAGCATCGCCATGGACTTCCTTTAGGAATGCGAACTTTTTACATTCCGGGAATTTCTCACATTCCCAGCACCCATCATATCCTTTTTTCTGAACACATTTTCGAATTGCGCACCATGGATTACCACCGCCGCCTGTACATGCTTTCTTACATCTGAATTTTACCATTGCACCAAGGACTTTATAACAAGCTTCATAGTCTTTTAGTTCTTTAAAAAATTTAGAAGTTGCATTTGCAAATTTATCATATTTATATTCTCTCAGTTTCTTTCTTAAATCCCGGGCAAGATCAGGGATCTCCTGGTTATACCCATGGCAATCACCACAATACAATCCGCAATAAGCGATTAACTTTTCTTTATTCTCTTTCATTTTACAGCATCTTCTTCATTTTACTCAACCTGATTTTGAATAAGTAATATGGTTTTTTAGTATTGAAATCATTCATTAATTGATAAACCTTCCTTCCGGTTATCCTGTCCTGTGTTAACTCCCATAATAAGTATAATGCGTCACATTGATTAAAGAAATCTATCTTTCTTTTCAGAATCTTATTTAACAATTTTATTCCGCGGGTTTTATCATCAAAACTAATTAACTTCGCTTTTAAAATCGCTGCTTTCTTCAATAAGTCTTTCTTCAAATATTTTCTTGTATCAGTTTCAAGTTTATTCAGCATTTCACTTACATTATCAGTAATTCGATTTTCTAATAGAATCTCTATCTTAAGTGCTAAAGAATAAATGAAAATATAAAACATTGTCATGTCTTTGCTCAGATCCAAAGCCTTATCAATATTTGTTATTGCCCTCTTAATTCTTCCTCTACGATATTCCAGTTCACCTAAGTAAGCAAAATAAAATGCATTATCGATTTTGTTCTCAGAATCCAATCGTTTTTCAAGTTGTTTTATATATTTCTCAGCTTTCTTGAACTCTCCCAACTTAAGATATACTTCAACAATATTCTGTTGAACCGGCAGCGCCTTCTCAATTTCACTTTTGGTTGAATAGAATTTTAATTGTTTCAACAAAATATCCTCAGCTTTCAAGTATTTTTTTAGTTCCATATAAACTGTTGCAATGTTTCCCCAAACCGTGGCGATATTATCAGTAAAACCTAACTCTTTATACATTTCAATTGATTTATTATAGTTTTCTAAAGCTTTCTCTGTGTCACCTTTTTCTGTGTAATAATTCCCTAAACTTAAATAGACTCGGGCTTCACCAAATCTATCTCCTAACTTCTGCGATACTTTTAAATGTTTCTTCAAACATTTCATTGCATTTTGGTAATCGGAAAGATTCATATATATAATACCCAAATTCCCTAAATTTATAGCCATACCGTATTTATCTTTGTACTTGAATTGTATTTGATATTCCTTTTTAAAAAATTTCAATGCTTCTTTAAAATAGCCTTCCATACCGTAAAGAATTCCTAAAAGACCATAACCAAACGCATTGATTTTGTCTTCATTAAGCTTTTTACCGATTTTCAGTAATTTCTCAATATATTCCTTCGCTTTATTAAAATCAAAAATATTGCGGTAATAAATTGATATGTTCCCATATATATTTGATAATAATCTTTCATTCTTCTCCTTAAGTATATATTTCTCTGCTAATCTTAGTAAACGAATTGCCTCTTTACCTTTTCCTGAGTAAATTAATAATCTTGAATGCATTGAATAACTTCTTGCTAATGTAGTTTTATCATTTATTGATTTCGCGATTTTTTGTAATTTCTTTATAGCATCAATAAACCTCTTCCAATCACAAACCATCTGAAGAATTAGGGCTAAATCGAGATAACATTCCAGGAGCTGTTTCTTATCTTTTAAATAAGTAATTAATTGATTATATAGTTTTATTACTTTACGATTTTGATAATTATCTTTTGCATAATGAATCGCTTTTAATAGATATTCTTTTGTCTTTTCAATATCCCCGGCATTCTCAAAGTGATATGCCAATTCCTCGTAATGAGTCTTTAGATTTCTTGAGTAGGCCTTTTCAATAGCTTTCCCTGCCAATGCATGTAATCTTCGAACTGTCTTTTTCAATTGCATCTCATAAACCGAGTCCCTGATCAATGCGTGTGAAAATATATATTTCATCTCAGAAATGCTGTTCCAAATGGCTTCGTCTTCTACTTTCTTTACATAATCAAGAGTATTTGGATTTCGTAGTAATGCTTTAATAATTTTAATCGAAAAGATCTGACCGAGGATGGAAGCTGTTTTTACTGTCTCTTTTAATTCTGTCTCTAATCGGTCAATTCTTGCAACAATAACCTCATTAATCTCTCTTGGGATTTTAGTGATCTCCTGTTCTAACTTATCTCTACTGATAATCTCTGTAGGAATTCCTGATTCTTTTAGAAATAAAATCATCTGCTCAATATAGAAAGGGTTTCCCTGGCTCTTCTCTAATATATGCTGAATAACACCCTTCGAAACCTTATCCCCGAGCAGGTCTTCAACAAAATTCTTGACGGAGTTTTCCGATAAGTGTTTTAAATTGAAACTTACAATCTTTACATTCTCAATAGGTAATCGGATAAGAGAGCCGTCATCATTCAATCTAGATGTTATTATAAGTATAACCGGAATATTCTCGATATTAATTACTAAATTCTTTAAGATATTTATTGTATCAGTATCCATCCAATGTCCATCCTCAATCTCTAAAATCACTGGCTTAATTCCGGCATGAGCTCGAATGAAATCTTTAAATGTAAAAATGGTATTATCGTATTTACCTTTAGCATCTAACTTCTCATAGAATGAATCTTTCCAGAAAATATTTCCCAGACTGGCAATGACTGATTTTGAATGCTGCAATTTTTTCTTGAGATTCTTATCTTTGATTTCATTAATGAAATCCTTGAATAGCCTGTTAAAGTTTTCCTTATTAATTTTTTCAGCTGCATCAATTGAGATATCAAAATATTTCATGATAAAATATTTAACCGGATTAAACCCGCTCTTAATAATCTCCGCACACTTTAAATGGAACCAGAAAACGTCATCTGTATTAATAGAATTTCGTAGTTCGGATACTAATGTACTCTTCCCTATACCAGCAGGTCCGTCAATATAAATAAGCCCTTCAAATTTCTTCTTCTTTAACAAGCGGGAAACGATTCTTCTTAAACCTTTTAGTTCTATTTCTCTCCCGAAAAATCTAACATGTGAAGAATCTCTTTCAAGTAATCTTCTTTTACAAAATTCATAAATTTGGATAATCTTTCGAAACCCTTTTAACTTTATCTTTTTTAAGAGCTGGCTTTCATATTTTTTCTCAATTAGTTTTGATATCTTCTCATCATAACAAATCTTATTCCAATTGCTTTCCATTGTAATGCGTGCAGCCAGGTTAACTTTTTCTCCCATCACAGTATATTCTGCAGCAGAACTACCTCCTATGATCCCGGCATAAACCACTCCGTAAGATAACCCGAATCTGATATTAAGTTTTGTTTGATAGTTCTTTAAAATCTGATTTGAGAATTCAACTGCCCGCGTAATTGGTTTTTCAATACCCATGGGAGCCCCGAATAAAATCAGGATTATTGCACCCTTTTCACCAAAATCGACCTTATTAAAATATCCGCCATATTGATGGGATTGATCAACGACTTCTTTTATAAATTTCCCAATCTCGATTCGAGTTTTTTTTCTCTTTTTAAATGATATAAACATTGGAACAACATTTCGGAACTCACCATGTGTTTTCATTTCAGAAATCTTAGCTGGAATAAATTTGCTTTGAATATTGGGATCAACGTTATAGTGTGATACAGATAATTCATCCAATTTAAAATCAACAAAAGTTTTTAATTTGTAAAATCCACGCTTAATAAATTTTCCAGAAAATAATTTACCCAATTTCATTTTTAGAGAATGGTGAATAATAATTTCTCCGGGTTGACTAATTTTCTGAGCGATGGCGGAATATTCAATTGCATCACCTAAGAAATAATATGTATGATAAGGTTGAGTCTTCAAAATTCTCCAGGAGACATCTCCAAAAGCCAAACCTATCCTAACATTTAATCTGAAATTTCCAAACTTCGTTTTTGCAGTATAAGTTTTCAATAATCTTTTGATTTCAATTGCACATTGAATTGAATTTAAATAATCTTGATTCTTGAATATTGCAGTAAATGCATCACCTTCAAAATTAGCGAGGATTCCTTTGAATTGACTTACTAAATTGGTGCTTGGCTCGAAAATCTCATTTATGATATCCGATAAAATCTCAGCTCCTTCCTTCCCATGTTTCATTAAACCCTGGGTTAAAGGAGTAAAGCCCACAATATCAACGAATAAGGATACTGCTTTAAACTTACCGGATAAGCGATTTGATTTAAATTGTTCTGATATAAATGAGGGAATTAAGTTCTTAACTTTACTCATATTAAAATTTTAATAAAATAAGTTTACAAATTTCAGGTGCCTAACTATTTAATTTCCCCGGAAAATTTTATTACTCTATCATTGAATGTATCAGAAACATAAACATTATTTTCATAATCAACCGCAACTCCGGAAGGACCATGGAATTGATTATTTCCGGTTCCAGTACTACCCCAGGACCCTAAAAAATCGCCGTTGGGAGTAAATTTCTGGACACAATCTCTCTGTGCATCAGTTACATAAACATAACCTAAGTGATCAACATAAATTTTCCATGCTTCTTGAAACTCACCGTCACCATCACCTTGAGAACCCCACTTAGTAATGAATTTATGATTGCTGTCAAACTTTTGAACTCTATAATTACCGGTATCAGTGATATAAATAAATCCCTGCCTATCAATATCTATTCCGCTTGGGGAAGAAAACTCTCCATTTCCTTGACCAGATACTCCAAATTTCTGAACAAAAGCACCATTCGTAGTATAAACATAGACTGCATCTTCTCCATCTCCAACAATATAAAGATGACCCTTGTTGTCGGTTGTAATGCTTTTGGGATAAAGATAAGCTACAAACTTTTTACCAAAAACAACTTCTAAAGTCCACTTGTTAACAAAAGTTCCTGTGGAATCATACTTATAAAGAATACTTTCGTTACGTTGAACAATATAAACATTCCCATGTATGTCAACTGTTATACCACCCGGGGTAGCAGAGAAAGCCCGCGTAATGGTTAAATCTAATTTTTTTAATAATTTCCCGGACGTATTGAATATCTGGACTCGGGAATTGCCTTTTTCATATACATAGATTTTATTATTAAAGAAAAACATCTCACCCGGATTGATGAATTCTCCATTACCGGAACCTGTCGAACCCCAGGTGTCAACTTGAGAGTAAACCGCTTCAAATGATGGATTAACAGGTGGTTCAAAAACATCCGGTTTCTGACAGGATGATAAAACCAAAACGGCAACCAAAAAACTAAGAAATAAAAACCTTTTCATCTTCTCCTCCTTTTTTAATAATCTAACACTTTTTCTTAATAATGTCAAGTGTTTTTTATATGGAATGCATCACATTCTCAAGCAACTACGTTGCTTGAACAGAGACCAGAGAACAGTCGTTTTATAGATGGCAGTAGGGGCGACCGGCCGGGCGCCCTTATTGTATGAAACAAGTATCCCATAAAGATTTTAATAATATTGCGCTAGATATTGTTTGACAAACAATTCTCTTATATTAGAATTTATATTTTAAAATTTATTACTTTTATTGTATTCATTTGGGAGGATTAAGTTCGTGTGGTTAGGGCTTGGATGCTTCGCTAGATCTTCGCCGCGTCCATACTGAACAATACAAATATTCTATTAATATATTTTGACATAATTTGTTTATATAATTATTCATAGGAATAAATTCCTTTGAACAAACATCAGTCCCTATGGGACTGTTCTGGTTTTTTTACTTTCTAACCCAGCAATAAATTGCTGGGCTACTACCATCAGTCCTTCCAGGACTGTTAAGAAAAAACTTCATATTAAAACAAATGTAAACAACATAAGTAAGTCAATTATAAGTCCCACGCTTAAGAAACTCCGCCTCTTAAGCAGTGAATAATTAATAGTGAGTAGTTAATAGTAAAATAAAATTCTCCCGATCTCTTAGAAATATTTGTATTGGAGTTTAACTTTTATCATATTAATTAATACATTTATTTTATTTTTGTTTTTTTTCATCCCGTCAATCCCTGTTAAAGATCTTTGCATTTTCTAGTTCCCTTAAGCACCGGTCGTTTTAAACAATTATAACGATATTTTAATATTACATTACATGTCTCTTTGTAGTCACTGTTAATTATTTTTCTTTGTTTTTGTTTTTCTCTGCGTCCTCTGCGTCCGGAGTTTACCCCGTTTTTTTTCGGGGCGGTGAAAAATTTTGTCTTTGTTTTTATTTATTCTTTCTTTTTTGTTTTTTTAGTTCTCTTAAGTTCTCTGTTAAATATTATCTTTGCATTCATAAGTACCTTTAAGCAACAAATGTTTTAAACAATTATAAACACTATAAGTAAGTCAATTACAAGTTTTTTCAAGTCTCGGTCTTTTTTTTATTTTTTATTTTTTCTGTGTCTTCTCTGTGTTAACCACACAAATTACCTTGACATCATTTATATTATATGATATCATATTTTGTAAAGTTGAGCTGTAGTTAAATAAAAAAAGGTTTTAATTCTATGGGAAAATATAAAGAAGAAAAAAACGCAGTAGAAAAGCAGATTTGGGATTTAGCGGAGATTCATTCCTGTTTAAATGTCCTTGATATCGGCATCGGAAATAATCCAAATTCGATAATTAAGTTAATTGAGCTTGGTGCCAATGTAACAGCGATTGATATTGAGCTAAAAAAGGTTGAGCAGAATAAGCATCTTGATGCCCGTCTAATACATGCAGATGTGACAAAATTACCATTTCAGGGGAAGGAGTTTGATCTTTCGGTTTTATTTTTTATATTACACGAGATTTCTGATAAGGATCATTCTAAAGTAATTGAAGAGTTATTCCGTGTTTCTGATAAGGTAATGCTTGTTGAACCTGTTCCTGATGGGGGAGAGCTGTATCTTGAATATTATTCTATATTTCAAGGGGTCATGGATTCCATTGGAAAGATTGAGAAGTACAGGGCTTTAAGTTATTGGACTAAACTGTTTAACAAACCTAATATTAAACTTCAGCATTCAGAGACATTCAAATTCGAAGATAAACTAATTGACACAGAAGCAGAAGAATATTTTAATGATTTAATTGAATATATTACGACACTTAATGTTCCTGAGAAATATATCTCAGATTTTAAGAAATTAAAGAGTGAAGTAGTCAAAAATGGAATGACCTTTTCAGATATAAATGTAATTATTGCAGAAACTTGTTAAGGAAAAATTATTCTAATTTGTAATATTTTCTAATCCCTTTCGTATTTATTTGTTGAAAGCAGAAAAAGTTATTTGAAATTTTTTTGGAGAAGAAGCATGCAAAATTTAAAGGCACATAAAAAGTTAGAGAGAATTCATCACTTGAATTTCTCACTCCTTCCAACACCAATTCATAAATTAAATAATCTATCAAGACTCTTAAATATTAATCTATATTGTAAGCGTGATGATTTGACTGGTTTTGCATTCGGCGGTAACAAGACCCGCAAACTCGACTACCTGATCGAGGATGCTCTTGAAAAGGGTTTTGATACGATCATTGCAGTTGGTGCGAATCAATCAAACTTCTGCCGCATGGCTTCAGCTGCAGGAATTGTCACTGGCTTAGAAGTACATTTAGTTCTTGGTGGAGAAGAACCAAAAAAGCCCACCGGTAACCTTTTGCTTATGCACTTGACCGGCTCGATCATTCATCATATTAATTCTGAGAACTGGGACGACTGGGTTGCAGAGTCTGAGAACCTGAAAAAGAAATTAGAAAACTCGGGGAAGAATGTGTATCTCCTTCCAGTCGGGGGTTCAACACCCATCGGTGCACTTGGTTATGTAAAGGCATTTAAAGAGATCGTTGAATTTGAAAGGATAAATGAAATTAATTTCAATTATATATTTCATTCAACTTCTTCCGCAGGGACTCAGGCAGGCTTAGTTATTGGTAAAACAATCTCGGACTGGAGTGGTAAAGTAATTGGTATTGCTGCTGCGATGGATAAAGAAATTTTGGAAAATGAAATTTTTGAATTATCCCTGGCAACCGGAGAATTATTAGATATTAAAGTAAATAAAGATGACATCATTGTAGATGATAGGTATATAGGTGAGAAATATGCCGCGCGAACCAAAGGATGTGAAGAAGCGATTGAATTATTTTTTAAGAATGAAGGGATTTTATTAGATTATGTTTATACCGGTAAAGCTGCGTCCGGAGTGATTGATTATGCCCGTACAGGAAAATTTAATGATGCAGATAATATTCTATTTATTCATACAGGTGGAAACATTGAGCTCTTTGAATAAATTTAACCAATAACCTAAAGGAGGATCAAAGATGAAAAAGAAAATTTTCATTCTTGCAGCAATTTTTATTTCTATGCTAATCTTAGCCAACCCGGTTTTTGCCCGAAACCCAAACCCAAAACCTAAACCCATTGAAGAAGCGCGAACCGGTCCCTATTTTCTGGTTGAAGGTGATAAGGATGTTGAAGGGTTCCCTCTACTTGAAACTAAGGTGAAAGTAAATATTGCCGGTGTGATTGCAGAGATTGAATTGACTCAGGTTTATAAGAATGATGGTAAGAAGACAATTGAAGCAGTTTATATCTTTCCATTAGGGACCAAGTCAGCAATTCATGCAATGCAGATGAAGATAGGCACTCGGGTAATTGATGCAGAGATCAAGGAGAAGGGCGAAGCCCGGCAGATCTATGAAGATGCTAAGGAAGACGGGAAGGTTGCTTCATTGTTAGAGCAGCATAGACCGAATGTTTTTCAGATGAATGTGGCAAATATTATGCCCGGTGATATTGTTCAGGTCACAGTTAGATATACTGAGAACCTGGTTCCTGAAGATGGAGTTTATAACTTTGCATTCCCAACCGTTGTCGGACCAAGGTTTACCGGTGAGGTAGATAAAAAAGATCTTAAAGGTAAGGATAAATGGATGTCTTCTCCTTTTACGACAGAAGGGAAGTTACCGTCTTATGATTTTGACATTAAAGTAAACCTTAACACGGGCTTACCACTCGGAGAAGTTTCGGTTAATACACATAAAGTTGATATTATTAAAAACGGTCCGGCTTCTGCAATGATCAATCTTTCTAAGGACGATAAGAAAAGAGGGAATAAAGATTTCATTCTCAAATACAGTCTTAAAGGAAGGAAAATTCAATCAGGATTGTTAATGTATCCGGGAAAGGATGAGAATTATTTTCTTCTAATGGTTGAACCACCGAAGCAAGTTGATTTAAAAATGGTTCCACCGAGGGAATATGTCTTTATCGTTGATGTTTCCGGGTCAATGAACGGTTTCCCATTGAATGTTTCAAAGAAATTAATAAAGGATATTCTTAATGGACTGAGGAAGGAAGATTATTTCAATATAATTTTCTTTGCCGGTGGTTCAAAAACACTATCTGATAAACCGCTCCAGGCAACAAAAAGCAATATCAAAAAAGCAATAGATATGTTAAATGCTCAGCGCGGCGGGGGTGGAACAAGGATAAATGCTGCGCTTAAGAAGGCAATTGCTTTAAAGAAAAAGAAAGGTATGTCAAGGATCATTGTAATTGCGACTGACGGATATATCGGGGTTGAGAAGAAGACTTTTGATTTGATCCGTGATAATATGGGTGAAGCCAATGTGTTTACATTTGGAATCGGAAGCAGTATGAATCGGTATTTATTGGAAGGTATGGCAAGAGTTGGAAAGGGAGAACCTTTTGTAGTTACGAAT
>DAOVMD010000397.1 GCA_030630935.1 Candidatus Mcinerneyibacteriota bacterium
ACAACATTTGGGTCGCTCCAGGTAACTTCTCTCCCTTTAGGGATTATTACGGGTTGAGGAATACTGTCCTGTAATTTTTTGGTTTCTTCTTCCATGAGTTTATTCAACTTATTCTGAAATTCTCGAAATTCCCCGTATTTCTTAGGATTATTCTGCCATTGCGGAGCACTCCCAATTGAGGCAAGAAGCTGTGGGATTAAAGCTTGAAGTTGGTTAAGTTCCATCTGAAGTGCCTGCATTTTTTGATCTGTAAGTTGATTTATCTGTTGATCAAGAGCGCTGATTTGAGAATTTAGTTGAGATATCTTATTAGCAACAGAAGGATCCGAATAACTCATTTGGATAAATTTATCCCTTTGCTTTGCTAATGATGCTCTTTGATTTAAAAGAGGACGAAGTTCTTTAGACATACCGCCTACAAGATCTGACATCTTTCTAGTTATTCTATCTATTTTTGCCATGATTGATTTTAGTCTTTGGAGATTAGGATCATTTGCAGGGATTGTTCCGTCAAAAAGATCATAACTTTCATCTAACAACTCTTGATATGTTGGTGTAGAACTATCACATTCAACATACCCCCTCTCAAAATTAAAGAAAAGGATTAGAGCTATAAAAACTAAGATAATATAAAACAAATTATTTCTTCTTTTCATTATTATTCTCCCAAATAGAAATAACTTCATATTTATAACAACATTTTTTCAAATATCATCTACGATATAGTATAGCACATAAAATTTAATAATGCAAGTTTTAAAGAATCAGAAGTTTCCCCATGTTTTATTAATACGAAAGGATTATGTTCAATTGGTCGGGACGGGAATGTTTTGTTAGATCTTGCTTCGCTGCGATGCGCAATGACAAAATTATATTCAAAATAATAGTTTCGCATTTTCAAAGGGAGATTGTTCACTTTTCCAATTCTTTAATTCGCATTTTAAATTTTATGTTGGGGTTGTGCTTATATAGTTTTCTATAAAGACTAATAGATTTTACTTTATCCTTTTTCTTTCCTGTTAACTGGTATATTTCATAATATAAAGTTGTTTGATTTTCATCATCTAAATTTTCAACATCCATCATTTTTAATTTCTTGACTGCTTCATCTTTATCTTTTAAACTCAAATGTTTATTTTTTAAAACCACAGCAGAAAATTCGATATCAGGTCTCTTAGTTCTTTTTAATAATTCCAATACTTCATCATTCATCTTAATTGATTCCTTAATTTTTCCGATTTCAAATAACAGATAAGATTTACTGCTTAAAAATTCTGCTAATGAAAAGTTACTTTTTAACTCTCTTGCAAGTTTAATTGAATCATTTAAATAATTCAAAGCAACTTTAAAATTATTATCATCAATGTAATAATTTGCAATTCTCCATAACGAAAAACTCAGTGAATATTTATCCCCAAGCTCTTCATAGATTTGTTTTTCTTCCTGATAACATTTAATTGAATTTTTGAGATCACCATTGGCTTTATATATCTTTCCCATATTACCTTTTGTAAATGCAAATCCTCTTTTATCTCCTAATTCTTCACAGATTTCGAGCTGTTCTCTATAGTATTTCATTGCATTTTTATAATCGCCCGATTGCGAATAGCACGCTCCAATATTAACCAGTGCAAATGATAACCCTCTTTTATCACCTAACTCCTTGGATATCTCCAGTTTCCTTTTAAAGTATTGAAAAGCACCTTTATAATCCGTTTCTCTCCATAAGACTGCACCTATATTTCCAAGGGCAATACTTATTCCACGCCTGTCTCCTAATTCTTTACATATCTCAAGTTGTTTTTTAAAGTATTTCATCGCCTTTGTAAATTCACCTTTTCGACCATGGATAATCCCAATATTACAAACAGCACTTCTAATTCCTTGTTTATTTTTTATTTTCTCACATAGCTTAATCTGTTTCGTATAATATTTCATTGCATTAGGAAAATCACCCAGGTTATCATAAACTACACCAATATTACCAAATGCTATACTAATATTCAGTTTGTTTTTTAGCTCTTTACTTAATTCAAGATATTTATTATAATAATACATTGCAAGATCGGATTTACCTTTGTTCTTATAAAACACACCCAATGTTACTAAAACTAAACTCAGTCCATGCTTATCACTTAATTCCATATATTTCATTTCAGATTTTTCGAGTAAATCAATCGCTTTGTTAAGGTCCCCTTTATCCATTAGCAGGCTTCCGAGTTTTAATTCATTTACAGCAATATCTCTCTTGTCTTTCATTTTTTCCGAAAGTTTAAGATTGGTCTTATATATTTTCTCTGCATCACTCCACTCACCTATGAGCTCAAGGATTTTACCTATCTTCAAATTGATTCTTACAATATCCTTTTCTTTTTTTGTAATGTTTAAGTACCTGTTATAGAAATCTATGGAATAATTATTCTTATAAGATGCACATGCTGAATCCCCCGCCTTTTCAAGGTACTTCAGGGCTTTTAATTTAACTTCTGCTTTCTCAAAATGGTATGCAAGTTTTTCATAGTGATTTTTCAAGTCATTTTTATATAAGGTTTCAATCGTGCTCCCTGCAAGTTTATGTAATGACCTTAAGACTTTCTTCAGCTGCATTTCATATATAGTATCCCGAATTATAGCATGCTTGAAAATATAAATAATCTCAGATAATACCATCCAAATGCTTTCTTTCTCAACAGAATCCAAATATTTCTTAATATGTTTCCATTTCAACATTTCTGTTAGAACTTTGATTGAGAATTCTTTACCTAATACAGATGAAGTTTTTACCAGCTCTTTTAATCTGCTTCCCAGGTGATCAACCCGGGTAATTATAATTGAACTCACTTTATCCGGGATTTGAAACTCTTGCTCATCAATAAAATAAACCCCATTCCTTAATATTAAAGCTCTATGCTCTCTTAAATATAAAATAATCTGTTCAATGATGAATGGATTACCATCACTCTTTTCCCAGATAAGATTAAAAAGATTGGAGCTCACCTTCCTCCCAAACCAGGACTCTAACATTTCCTTTGATGACTTTTTATCTAATTCCTTTATTAAAATCCTATTTTGTTTAATGACTTTGAAACCCAAATCAAAATAACTACCATCATCGTTTAGTCTGCAATCCGCAATAATTAATAACGGAATGTTCTCGACATTCCTTGTTAAAATCTTTAGGAGTTGAAGTGAATCATAATCCAGGTGATGCGCATCTTCAAACTGAATTATTGTAGGTTTATTTTTAAGGCTCTAACCTGATTCGTGTGGGTAAAACCTTGACATATATTGAAATATAATTTATAATATCCCTAAAAGGAGATTTAAAAATGATAAATAAAGACGTTTTAAAGAAGACAATAAAACTTGATCCACCGTGGGA
>DAOVMD010000013.1 GCA_030630935.1 Candidatus Mcinerneyibacteriota bacterium
AACTGAAAATAATGTTTTTTAATGGCAATTTATATACGTGCAGTTATATAGTTTGTTTCCAATCCATAACCAATTGAACTTAATATACCCAAATGAAACTATTATGGAATGTATCACGCACTACGCTTGTGATGCAAAAAATAAAAAACAATAAAAAATTAAACAGTTTACAATAAACCCTCCGGAGATTCATTGCCTGTTCTTTAAATCAAATTACAATTTAAAGAATTAAATTCAGTAAGGTTCCAACGATTAATGTTGTTATAATCATTATTCCGACAGATTTAACCATATCCCACACACCAAGTTCCTTAACCAGCATAATGAAAGTTGCAACACATGGAAAGTAAATTGAAAGAATTACACTTGCTATTATTGTCTGTTTGAGATCTAAATTCAATGGGACCAGCATTCCTACTGCCACATCTTTTCTTAAAAATCCAATTATTATTGCCCCAACTGCTTCCACCGGGAGACCGAAAAGGAATTTTACAATTGGCGCAAAAAGTTTACCAATAAATTGAATCACACCAAAACTATAAAGAATATTAACAATTAGAACACCTAATAAAACATAAGGAATTGCTTCTTTTAAAAATCCCCTGATACGCATCCATAACTTTTTCACAAGAGTTCCAAAGTGTGGAATTCGATATGGTGGTATCTCCACAAAAATTTCAGGGCTTTCGCCTTTAACTATTTTATTCATTATAATCCCGACAATAACCCAAATCAAAAACAGTGTCAAGAAAACAACAAAGATTCCCTTGAACCCGAATTCTCCGATTAATCCAAAGACCATAGCTAACTGGGCCATACAAGGAATTGCAATCGCAGTTAGGGTCATTGCAATAAAACGTTCTCTTCTAGTTTCAAGAATCCTTGATGCCAGGACTCCTGGAACATTACAACCAAAACCTAACAGCATTGGAATAACTGACATTCCATGAAGACCAACTTTATGCATCATCCTATCGAGTAAAACACCGAGCCGGGGTAGATACCCAGTATCTTCCATTATACTTAGAATAAGATAAAAAGCAAAAACATAAGTCAAGACGGCTGCAAATGGAACATATAAACCAGTCGTTAATAGACCAAATGAAAATCCAAAATCTATCTCACCCTCAACCAGTTGACCAATTAACAAGTTATGTAAAAATGGTGAGAAACTTAAGAACCCGGAAACCTTCATCATTACAGGTTTCCACAAAGTCTCAAATATCGGATCAAATACCCAGGATATCAGACCCTCTCCTATAAAGCGAATCACCTCAAATGAAATGAATAAAATTACTAAAGCAATTGGCAGGCCTGTATAAGGGTTAATTGAAATCTCCCCTAACCGCTCAAGAAAAGTATGATGACGATGTGTTACACGCTGAACAGATTCTATTACTTTTCCTATCTGCTGCCACTTTTCTTCAGGATTATATTCAAAACTACTTATCGTGGCAGAACTGATTGAATCAACAAGTTTCTTAATCCCTTCAGCAGTAATCGCTACAGTTGGAACGATTGGAACTCCCAACATCTTTTCGAGTTCTTCTACATTTATTTTAATTCCATGATGCTTGGCTTCATCCCAAAGATTTAAACAAATAACCATTGGTAACTTCAAACGTAATAATTGTAATGTTAAAAGCAGATTCCTTTCAAGATTTGTTGCATCAATTACATTTATTAAAATCACATCATCTTCTTTGCTCACTTCTTCTAATAACTTTACAGCAACCTCTTCAGCAGGTGATGTTGGGTCAAGAGAATAAGTTCCGGGAAGGTCAATAATATCGATGTGGTCCTCTCCAATATGAATATGTCCCTTACTGAACTCAACAGTTGTTCCGGGATAGTTTGAGGAGATTACTCTGACGCCTGTTAGCCTGTTAAATACAACACTCTTCCCAACATTAGGGTTACCCGCTAATATTATCTTCTTCACTTAGATTCTCCAAACTAATTTTCTGAGCCATTCCATAACCAATTGCTACCTGAGTCTTCCCTACCTGAATTGTAACAGGCCCACGACCAAATTGTGAACTAACTTTACGAATGATTACTCCAGGTCGAATCCCGAGAGATTCCAACTTTCGCAAAAAATTAGTACCACCTAATATCTGCAGTACCCGGGCTGGTATCCCAGCCTCAAGTTCTGTTAACATTATATCTTTTTTCATTGCTTCCTCTTTCCATGTTTATAATAATATTTAAAATTTTCAATGAATTTTGGAGTCTCTTGATCAGGACATGAATCAATAAATTCAATAAACTTGGATAACCTCTCTATGGTAACCTTACTTAAATAATGCTCAATCTTACAAGCATCGGTACCGGCAGCTAACTCAGGAATATCAAGAACCTTCATAAAAAAATTCGTGATTAATTTGTGACGGAAAAAAATCTCTTCAGCTATCTCCTCGCCCTTGGAAGTCAACTCAACATAACCATACTTCTGATGATTTACGATATTTCTCTTCTTTAATGTTTTTAATGCGCCGTTTACACTCGGCATACTTACATTAAGCTGCTTACTGATATCCTTTACTCGGACAACTTTCTTCTCAAGCTGAATAATATAAATCGCTTCAATATAATCCTCAAATCCAGGCGTCAACTTCTTTTCCATTGTTCTCCTATGTTAGGCACAGTTAACTTTGTTAGCCTTGCCTAACATTTATATTGTAGCATATTGATTTCAATTTGTCAAGGTATAAAAAAAGTTCAAGAGTTCAAATGTTCAATGCATGCTTTGCATGCGTTCAAGTGCTAAAAAAGCTCAAGTGTTCGGGAGTGGAGACAGTTCAAATGTTTAAGTGTTATTGTAGAGACATCCCCTGCTCAAGCAACTCTGTTGCTTTTGCCTATATTAGAAAACAAAGAGCAGAGAAGAGAAAGATATTTGACATTATCATTGAAGTGTGGTAATATATATTTACATAAAATAGGAGGTTGAATATGTTCAAGAAAATTCTTCAAATTACATGTTTGTTTTTAATATTTTTATTTTTTATGGGATGTGCGACTCTACAAAACCGTGAGGACAATCTTTATCCCGATGTATCTCCTGGGAAATCACTCGTTTATTTTTATCGTGAGAACAAGTTGGAAGGTTTAGGACTAAGCTATATTATATATGCAAATGAGGAAAAAGTCGGAAGGCTTCAAAATGGAACATATTTTTTAAAAGAATTTGAACCAGGGGAATATATATTCTGGGCTAAAACAGAAGTCAAAGACGAAGTGATTCTAAAACTTGAACCTAATGAAATCTATTATATCAAAGGACAAATAGTGATGGGGTTTTTTATAGGACGCCCGGATTTAATAAGTGTTACAGAATCAGAAGGAAAATCTAAAATTAAAAACTTAAAATATAAAGTCATTGAGTAATGATAAGGTCACGATACTGTACTTATTTCTTGAGATAACCCTATTAATTTTTATTTATTTTGGTTCCAATCAAACACTACAGGTTATTAACAATATAAATAGAGAAATTACTGTGCAGGAAAACGTTTGAAAAAAACACAGAATTTATACCGTGTATAAAAATAAAAAAAAAGAGAAAAACATTTGACAGTAACTTGTACAAGATTTGTAAGGGATAATATATAAAAATGATTTATAGTTGCGAAATTTTGATAGTTAAATTATTCAAATGTTTAAGTGTTATTTTAAAGAAGTCCCCTGCTCAAGCTTGAGCAGGGGACTTCTCTACTGTTACTATTACAGCTTAGGGAGGGATAAATTGGGTTTTGTTTTTAAGTCTGGTTTTAAGAATTTTGTTTTCTTTAACTGTTCTTTAATCAATTCAAGTGCTTTTTCCATCTGGGGATCTTTATTTGCAGCATAATCCTGAGGTTTAATATCGACATCGTAATCCGGATCGGTTCCATAGTTTTCTACACCCCAACCTACATCTTTAAACCAGAAAGAGAATTCCGGTTGAGTTGTAATGGTATTATCAATTAAAAGATGTCTTGGCCATATCCCAATTACTCCGCCCCATGTTCTTTTACCAACAAGCGGTCCTACTTTCATTAATTTAAATACATGGCTAAATATATCACCATCGGATCCGGCATGTTCATTTGTAATTGCTACAATAGGTCCTTTTACTGCTTCACCCGGATAGGATTGCGGTTCTTCACTCCATCTTGCAATATCATAACCAATAATCTTTCTTGCAAGTTTCTCTATTATTAATTGTGATACATGACCACCGCCATTATAGCGGACATCAACAATCAATGCATCTTTTTCAAGTTCAGCAAGAAAATACCTGTGAAATTCGGAGAAGCCATTAGGTCCCATATCCGGGATATGTACATATCCAACCCTACCTTTTGTTGCTTTATGCACATATCTTTTGTTCTCTTCTACCCAGGCACGATATCTTGCAGGAATTTCACTTTGAAGAGTTTTGATAGTAATAATATCTTTTTTATTGGATTTCCTTTTAATTTTAAGGCTAATCTCCAAGTTTGCTTTATTAACAAGTAGTTTTTCGGGATAAATCTCCCTGGTTAATTTTACCCCATTAATTGAAAGAAGAATATCGCCGTTTTTAACATTGTTCCCCGGCAATAACAAAGGAGATGTACGTCCATTCTCTCTGGAATCACCTTTTACAATATTGACAATTTTATAACCTTTCTTTTTTTGATCCCAAATATAATTTGCACCTAAGTATCCCTGAGCATAATGTGGACCATGTTTATAATCTCCACCAAACTCATAGGCATGTGATGTGCCAAGCTCTCCCTGCATCTCCCACATTAAATCTGAAAATTCACCTCTGGTTCCCAATCTTCCAATGAGCTTATAATATCTTTTATGAATCTTCTTCCAATTAATATTAGACATATCGGGTGTCCAGAAATTCTCTCTTTGTAATCTCCAAGCTTCGGAATACATCTGTTTCCATTCTTCTAACGAGTTTACTTCAAGTTTGATCCTGTTGAAATCATACCAACCGGAGACCCAGGGCTCAGGGGAAGGAGCCGGTTTTTCACCCGGTGATTTTTCAGATGAAAGGATTCGAAGTTTTCTCCCGGAGAGATAGATTATCTTTTTCCGGTTTAATGAAATATCAAAGTCCGTTATTGCAGTTGCAAAGGTCTCTTCTTTCTGAAGAACAAAGTTCCAGAATTTCAAAACACCTTTTGCTGAAAAATCTTCTGATAAAAAATCGTCACCAAGAGCTCCCTCAGGTTTATAAACCGAATAAAATACCTTATCCCCAGCGGATTTAATTCTACCGAATCTCCCTGCAGGAACAGGAAATGATACTACTCTTTCAGTAATCCCGGCGAGATCAATTTTTATTGGTTTTATAGTTTTCTTTTTCCCTTTCTTCTTCTTCAGTAACATTTCAAGTTCATCATCCTTTTTGAATAACTCAGGATTATATTCAAACGGTGCCTTTGTAGTTTTTTGCAGAGGGATCAAGCAAAGTTTCTCTGCATTCATGAAACCCAATTCAAATTGAATGTGATCATATACCGGGTTAAAAACAGAAGCTGAAATAAAATAAAGATATTTACCATCCTCTGAAAATTCCGGCATAGTATCTAAAAGAACAGGATTTGTTATTTTGGTCGTTTTCCTTGTTTTAATATTTATCAGCTTGATTCCAATTCTTCGACTGGTAAACGGGATGTGGTAAGCAACCCAGCGACCATCCGGTGACCATGCTAATCCACCCAAACTCATATTCTTGCTCTTATCTAAAATCTTAAAATTCTTCTTAACTAAATCTACTAATATCAGTTCATACCTGTGGTTTACCAATACTGCGATATCCGCAACCGGAGAGACTTTAATCTCCATTACTCTACCAATATTCAAAGCAGGAAACCTGATTCTAAATTTGGAATTATCACTATAGTGTATTTCAAGCCGCTCCTCGCCAGTCTCATCAGTCACGAGAAGCAGACGCTTGCCGTCCTTCAGCCAAGTCGGTAATCGATATCTTGATGAACGTGATTCTCCATTTTCAAATACCGGACCGTTCCAGAGTTTCGAATTAAATACACGACCGCGACAATTAATCACAACTTGCTTACCTTCATGGGAAATTGAACAATCCTGAAGGTATCGAGATGGAGAAACGAATTTACGCTGAAGCTGAACCTTGGGACTATTGTAAGTTATTGGTATCTTCTTAGAGGTCTTCTTAGCAATATTATAAATATAAATATCTCCTCCTGAATGGTAAACAATATTTTTCCCATCTGTCGCAGCATTCCTCGCATAATATTCACGATGGTCGGTATGACGCTTTATTCGCTTGCCATCAAGAGTAGCAGAATAGATATTCCCAATCCCATCATGGTCGGATATGAAATATATTCGCTTACCAATCCACATCGGGCATGTTAAATTTGTATTAAGGCTTTTTAGATAGGGTATAAACTTTCCAGAACCCTTTGTGTCAATCCAAAAATGACCTGCTGTCCCACCACGATATCTCTTCCACCTCGCAGGATCGGCGGTATTCCGACCCAATACTGAACGTTTGCCAGGTCCAAATGAAATATGGGTGGCATGACCAACAGGAAGAAGTTCAGGCTGACCGCCTTTAGCATTAACCTTATAAATTTTCATCATTCTTGGATTTGAATGTCCGGCAGATGTGGAAAATAAAATGTCTCTACCGTCCCTGGTCCATCCAATTACAAGAATCCGGAAACCGCCAAGGTACGTTAATCTCTTCGCAGAACCTCCAGCGGACGGCATTACAAATACCTCCGGGGCGCCCTCGTCTCTGCCAATAAAAGCAACTAACTTTCCGTCCGGTGAAATATGAGGGTATGTAACCGGACCAAGATTCGAAGTTAATCTGATAGCTGAACCACCAGTCGACGGCACACGCCATAGGTCATCTTCTGAAATAAAAAGAACAGAACCTTTATTAATTGTTGGGAACCTATAATAACCTTCTTTACTCATAATTCAACTCCTTCTTTTATTTGACTGACCGGTCAGTCAGTTTTATTATAACATAAGGGTTTTTAAATGTCAAGTGTTTTTTCGTTTTTTCACCTTCTCAAATTGTAACTTATGAAAAATTATTTATCTTTTTAATGATTTAAATATATTTTGTAGAGACTATTGAATATTTATTATCCCTTTTTTCCAAAACACATTCAAAATAATTACATGCTTTATTGATGATAAAGTTTTTAATCATAATTAAATCGCTTGGGATAATTTCTCCTTCGAATTTATCCAAATTATTCACTGGAAACCACTTTAATATTTCTTCATCATAAAATGCTTCATCATCAGAAATCATTTCCATATCGCAAATAAAAAGAAGAAAATGTTCTTTTAATTTATCTTCATCTAATAAATGCTCAGAAACCATTCCCAAGAGTTTATTAAATTTTGTTTTTATATTTGTTTCTTCGAGAGCTTCTCTGACTGCTGAGCCGGAGAGATGTTCAGTAACTTCAATCTTACCGCCCGGTAAGCCGAAGTACCCTATATAATCACCGAGAGTTCTTTTAATCATCAAGATTTTATCATCTTTTCTAATCACATTTAATACAATTGAAACTACTGATTCATTCATACTAAAATAATTCTCCATTTATTAGGATAGAATTCTGTTTAGAATTCTAAAGCAATAAGTCCTGATTGGTTACCGTCTAAGATATAGGTAATTTCCTTAAATAATCTTTCAACTCTTTCCCCCGAAACCGGTTCCGTAATACTGAAGCATAATTTTGCTCCGGTTGAAGTAATTCCATAGACCCCATCCTTTTCTTTTCTAATGGAAATAAATTGGCTGAGGTTATATATTGACTCACCTAATAAGATATACATAGTACACTCCTTTTATTAATTAGGGTTTCTTATTTTTTTTATTCTTAAAATCACCTATTTTGATTGGGTTCCATTTATAAAGATATCTTTTCAATTTTTTAGTGGATGTTTTTTCAAACTCTTCTTCTCTGATCTGGAAATCCTTAATCCTTTTATAAGCGGGTAATTTTTCATTA
This sequence comes from Candidatus Mcinerneyibacteriota bacterium, assembly GCA_030630935.1. Lineage (GTDB taxonomy): Bacteria > AUK180 > AUK180 > JAQVHJ01 > JAQVHJ01 > DAOVMD01. The sequence goes on from DAOVMD010000013.1 coordinate 8,010, forward strand.
ACTTTATATATTTCTTTTCTGATTGATTCTCTGATTATCTCATCACCCAAGCCGGGTTTAGAATGGAGGAGATATTCTTCAAAATATTCATAATCAGGAACAATTAGGGCTTCGATAATTTCACCTGAACTTATTTGGTCAGGGATTCCCCTTACTATTGCTTCAAGAATATACGGAGACCTGCTTAATTTAAATTCTATCTCTTCAGGATATACATTTTTTCCTCCGCTTGTAATGATTACATCCTTTGATCTTCCTTTAATAAAGACATAACCTTCTTCATCAATAAATCCGAGGTCACCGGTTTTAAACCATCCGTCTTCCGTAATAACCTGGTCGGTGGCTTCCTTATTTTTATAGTAACCTTTCATTACGATATCACCTTTTACCCAGATTTCACCAACGTCATTTCTATTTGGATTCATAATTTTAACTTGTACATTAGGGATTGCCGGTCCTATACTCCCAATCTTATAATATGCTTTACTATTAATAGTAACGACCGGGGCAGTTTCAGTAAGACCATAACCCTGAATGAATTTGAATCCCATAAGGTTATATCGTTCAACTGTCTCAACAGAAGCAGGAGCTCCGCCGGAGACAAATAACCGAACAGAAGCCAAACCGGTTTTTTCTCTAAGTGATTTAAATAATTTTGCTCCGGCATCTGAATCAAAAGTTTCTTTTAATATTTTTGAAGTTATTAAGCTCGTTTTCACAAAAGCCTTAGTAATAAACCCCTTCTCAGCAATCTTTTTGTCCATCCCTGTTAATATCTTGTCAAATAATAAAGGAACCCCGAGGAAAAAGGTGACTTTAGTATTCTTAATATCTTCAAGTATTTCGTTTGGCCGGTATGACCTTGCGCAAGTTATTGAACATCCTGCATAAATCGCTCCTAAGAATCCGGCAGTAAAAGCAAACACATGGTTCATTGGAAGGATAAGATAGACACAATCGGTCTCATCAATTTCAATTAAACCCATTGTCCAGAGAATATCAGAACAAAAATTCCTATGTGTAAGCTCTACACCTTTTGCGAGACCAGTAGTCCCGGAAGTGAAAATTATTGATGCAAGATTCTCGAGGTCAGGAAGTTCGTAATCAATTGTTTCAAAATCAGATTCTACAATTTCTTCAAAATTAATTACACCTTCGTATTCTTCAGAAAGAGTTAGGTTAACATACAAACTGGCTTGTGGAATTTCATCCTTATAGTCAAGAATATCCTTGATATTAGTAATATTACCGAAAACAGATTTTACTTCTGAAAATTTTAAGATATGAATTATCTCTTGAATCGGCAAGGTTCTATCAACAGGAACAACTATGGCACCAAAAGAAACAACTCCTAAATACGTAAATGCCCACTCTAAAGAGTTGGATGCAACAATTGCTACCCGGTCATATTTTTTTATACCGGAATTTAATAGATACTGAGTAACCTTCTCTACTATTTCAAGAGATTCTTTATAAGTCTTCGTGACCAACTTTTCCCTAATAATTTTCTGGATAAATACTTCATTCGGAAAAGCCTTCACTGCATTCCGAAAAAAATGGGGGATTGTTGTAATTCCATGCTGCATCTATTCTTCTCCTGATAAATAGAAACTTTTGTGTATTTATTATACTTTATTTATTTATTATAATCAAGTAGTTTTTTTCTAATTAATTTATCTATAATAAGTTTTTCCTTTCCGAAGAAGTAATACTAAACGCATTTAGATATAATTGTTCAAAGGTTTTAGAAAAAATCTTATTCCTTCTCGATAAAATGGTTCGATTGGTTTCTACTCCTTTCCCGGGATTATATTCCTTGAAATTCTCACCGCCGCCCCAGGAGAATGAGGGAATAAATTTAGGTTGAATTCCACCCCCAAAGACATTTGCCGATACTCCTATCAGGGAACCGGTATTTAATAATGTTCCTATTCCAAATTTTGTAAAGTCTCCAATAATCGAACCTATCTTAATCTGGTCGGTCTGAATCGTTTTTTCAGAAGTGATTATTCTGATTTTTCCATAATTGTTTTTCAGGTCGCTTGTTGCAGTAAGGGCTCCGATATTGACCCATTCCCCTACCACGCTATGCCCAATAAATCCATGATGATAATGATTCGAATTACCAAAAAAAATGGATTCCTCAACCTCACCCCCAATACGGCAATTCTCGAATAAACTTGTTCCCGACCTGACTTTGGCACCAAGTAACCTGCAATTTTTACCTATATACGCAGGACCTTCAATTCTTGAAAAGGAGTGAATCTCAACTCCAGCCTCAACTATAATAGGGCCTCCTTCAACATTTAATTCTACAAAATTCTCAAGTTTGGCAGTTGAAGATATCCAAAGATTTTCTATGTCACCTGTGATTTTGAAATTGTATTTTGATTTTTCCAATACACCCGACCGGTTTTTAAATTCATCAAACTCCTTCTTAATCCAAGCTCCATTTATTGGAATCATCTCCCAGGGATAAGAAAGAAGACTATAGCCTTTTTCTTCACGCTGGTTCTTAAAAACTCCCAACATTACATCTTTTAAGTGTTTATCCTCGTCGTTGTCTAATAAATCTATCTTATCTCTTTTAATTCTTAAATAAACAACATCGTCCCCATTAAAAACTATCTCTTCATCACCTTCGAGGGGAATTTTCTGATTGGAATCCAATAATAACCTTCCATTTATACATAAAAACATCTCAGCATCCTTCGAATATGAATTAATCATTTTATCCGGATAAATCTCCGAATAATATTCCTTCAGGTGAGCCCTAATACTATAAGCAACTAGGGTATCGGGATATAATTTTCTAATCTTTTCTTCTAAAGTAGAAGTCCCCAGCTTCATTTCAAATACAGGTCGAAAATATGCAAGAGAATAGAAGTTTTTAAATTTAATATCCTCAAAAATTATAAGTTGAATCATTATTTCGCTCCATCTTTTTTCTTTTTTATCTTTAATCTTTGCCAATATTCCAGTCTTTTCAAAATTTCTCGTTCAAAACCCCTTTCAATTGGAAAGTAGAATTTTCTGTTTTTCAATTTCTCCGGCAGATAATCCTGTTGAACAAAGGTATCCTCATAATCATGTGGGTATTTATAATTTTTACCATAACCAATATCTTTCATAAGTTCCGTGGGAGCATTCCTGATATGTAGAGGTACAGGAAGTTCACCTGTCTCCCGAATGATTTTCTGAACATTTTGATATGAGACATAGACCGAATTACTCTTAGGAGCAGTTGCCAGGTAAATAACGAGTTGTGCCAGGGCATTATTACATTCCGGCATCCCTATAAAATGTATTGTTTGCATTGCAGCAACTGCTAATACCAGTGCATGCGGATCAGCATTTCCAATATCTTCAGAAGCAAATCGAATTAATCTTCTTGCAACATAGAGAGGAGATTCACCTGCTTCAAGCATTCTCCCGAGCCAGTATAAAGACGCATCAACATTTGAACCACGAAGACTCTTATGAAGAGCTGAGATTATATTATAATGTTCTTCCCCGCCCTTATCATATTTCAAAATCTTTTTCTGAAGAGCATCATTAAGGATCAATTCAGTGAGAATAATCTCTCCTTTCTTCTTTTGCTTTTCAAGGTTAACTGCGAATTCGAGTGTATCAAGAGCTGTCCTTGCATCACCTGAACAAGCTTGAACAAATTTCTTGAGTAAGCTATTGTTAATTTTTATCTTTTCATTACCTAAACCTTTAGTCTTATCCTTAATCGCACGCTTGAGCAATGTAATAATATCATTCTCAGAGAGGGATTTTAAAATAAATACCTTTGTCCTCGAAAGTAATGCCGCATTAACCTGAAAAGATGGATTTTCTGTGGTTGCTCCAATAAATATAATTGTACCCGCTTCAATATGCGGAAGAAACACATCCTGTTGGCCCTTATTATAACGATGGACTTCATCAATAAAAATAATTGTTCGCTTATGCAGCATGGACTCGCGATGTTTTGCTTCTTCTATCATTTTTTTCACTTCTTTCGTACTTGTGTTTGTTGCCGAAAAAATTACAAAAAAAGCGTTAGTTTTATTGGATATCACATTTGCAATTGAAGTTTTACCACTACCGGGGGGACCCCAAAATATTATTGAAGGGATATCATCACTCTCAATTGCTAACCTTAAAGGTTTATCTTTACCAAGAATATCATCCTGACCAACAATCTCATTGATTGTTTCAGGACGCATTCTTTCAGATAAGGAAGCAAAAATGTTCTTTTTAGTCTTTAACGTAAATAAATCATTCATTTTTAAAATTAACTTCCCGAGATTTACAATGGTTAACATAACAAATATTACACTTAGGAACAGCACCACAAACTGCCATCGTCATTACATCTTTATAACCCGAGCAGAATAACCAAAAAACACCATCGATATAATTTAAATTAAGTTTAGTGTCATTACTGATAGAATCAGATATTTCAAAAATTTTATTTAAATTCTTGTTATTGTCACTCATAGAGTTCAGCCAACCTAATCTTTTATAAAGACGGCGGATATGAATATCAGGTTTCATAAAATTTAACCCGATTCGTTTAAGAAAATCGTAAGTAGTAATCTTCCCTAAATAATGAAATCTCTTTTCTATATATGTGTGAATTTTCTCCGGATCACATTGCTTAGAAAGAAACTTTTGAAAACTTCCATATTCTTTAATCAGTTCGTTAAAAACTTTTGCATTAAATATAATTGCTTTAATCTTATTTTTATTCCTGATGATTTTCTTGTTCTTCATCAATTCTTCAATTTCCTTTTCAGTCCAGCCTTCAACTATTTCAAAATCAAAACCCTTAAACGCTATTTTAAGTTCCGGCCACATATCTTTTACTACTGTCGCATTAAACCCGGATGAAAATATCACTGCTGACATCTTTTTAAATATTGCAATATCATCCAATGCTGAGGAATTAAGGTCTTCTCTTATTTGAAGATGTTCTTCAACCCGGGTTGAAATACTAAGGTTTTTTATTCTTCTCAATATTTGATTAAATGTAATAGTATATGAATTTTTGTTCATCTATAAACTTATTTTTTCCCATATTTAAAACTGCCATCCCAGCCTTTTGGCGGGGGTGAATACTTAAATTTATTTATCCGGTCTATAAAAATTCTCGCGATATAGTCTCCTTCATTAATTGAGAGAATCTCGTCATATAGACTCTCTGATTCTTTCCAGTTCTTTGCTGTATAAAAATCAAATGCTTTAATTGATAGTTTAATTAATCTTTCATCAATTTCATCCTCTCCTTTTTCGCCAACAATTTCATATAACTCAATGCTTTTAAGTTTCCCTTTTACAATAACCTTATCTACAAATCTGCAGAAAAATTTATCCTTGACAATTGAATATGTCGATTCAGTGATTAAAATATTTGTTTTATAATATTTATTTAACGATTCAATTCGGCTTGCAAGATTTACATTATCCCCAATAATTGTATAATTCAATCTACTCCTTGTGCCAATATTACCAACGATTACTTCTCCTGTATGAATACCAATTCTAGTATTAAATATCGGCTTACCTGAAAGTTTTCTGCTAATTTTTGCTTTTTCTAAACGCTTCAGGAAACTCAAACCTGACTTACAGGCATTATATGCATGTTCGGAATCTGTTAATGGAGCATTCCAAAAAGACATAATCGCATCACCAATGAACTTATCTATTGTACCTTTGTTTTTAATAACCTCCTGGGAAGCAACTTCGAGATATTCAGAAAGATACAAAAATAATTCTTCAGGATTAAATCGCTCTGCAATGTTTGTGAAATCCTCAATGTCAGCAAAAAGGATTGTCAAGGTTTTTCTCGCACCACCGCTTTTCGCTTCAACACCTGTTTCAATTAGTTGTTTAACAAGTTCAGAAGGGACATATTTTTCAAATGATTTTAAACCGGTTTTCATATCACAGATATTATTCTCAAGATAAAATATTTCCTTAATAAAAGACGATGGTTCAAATGGATGTTCTAATTCTAAATGTTTGATCCTTGAGGTCTCATCAGTAATTCTACTTATTGGTTTTGTAATTAAGTTAGATAATAAAATTGCTAATAAAACAGCAAGAAATGAAATTATTAAAGTTAAGAAAATATTTATTTTCAAGTTTCTTTTAATAGGTCCGATAAAATCATTCTCAGGAACGATTATACAAATAATCCAGTTGTCTCGAATATCCTTGGGGAAAGAATAGAAATATGCTAAATATAGTTCATTATTGTAGGAGTATTTTATCTTCTTATTTGGAATACCGTTAATATCTGGATTTAAACTTAAAAATGTATTAAAAGCCGCATATTCAGAAGTCTCTGTAAGACTTTTAACAGAATTTAAAACGGGAGCACCTTTATCGTTTACTTTTGTAGATAAAATTTGCTCATCCGGGTGAGCAATGATCTCCCCTTTGTTATTTAATAGGAAGGCCCGACCGGTATTACCGATTTTCAATGTCTTCAGGAAATCTGAAATTCCAATTAAAGACATATCAAAACTGACAACACCCAATACTTCTTCATCCTTTGATAACATTGGATAACCTATTGTAACCCCGGGTATTTTATCTGTGAAGAAGACATAAACATCACTCATGAAAAAGGATTTTTTATCCTTTGTCCCAACATACCAGGGACGTTTTGTAGGACAATAAACCAATTTATGATGAGTTGTTACCTTGATTACTTCATTATCTGTATCCCGATATCTCCATTCTACATAAGGAAGAGCAACATCCCGACGGATAATTTTAGTTGAAAAAGTTTTATTCCCTTCTCTCTTTACCATATAAAAATTGTTATTCTCAAAACCGCAATTAATCGCTTCTAATTGCGGATAGATATTCATTGTCTCAATTGACATCTCCTCAAATAGTTCAAAATCAGCAAGTAAGTTTTTTTCATCTCTTACTAAATGCGCCATGAAAAAAGACATTTTCATTGCAGGCGAGATATGGTTAATTGTCTTCTCTATTGACTGGTTGGAAATATTGAGGATTAAATCTTTACTTACATCATCCATTGTTGCTAACGCATTGTAATATGAAAAGAAAACAATAAAACCTGATGAAAATATAAGGAGAAGAATGAATGCAGATAAAATGCTCATTTTAAATGTGAGGAAAAACTTTTTATCCTTCATTAGCGCCAACCCGCGGGCTTTGATATTAAGCCACGCTGAATAGTTCTCAAAACCAGCTTCTCAGGTTTAATAGAAAGTTCTATCCCTTCTTGATTCTTAACCCGTTTTAAAAGACTCTTATAAAGGACAATCGCGCGAAGTAAACTGTCAATTGGTTCTACAGAATAATCCAAAATAATTTCCAGTTCCTTATATATGAAAGGATCTTTTTTCTTAATAGTATGCATAGATAACTGTGGTGGTGAAGTATAATCAATATTGCGAAGTTTTAATAATACCTCCTTAACAATAAAGTGTAAGCCGTCATATACCGCACAATAATCACTCTTTTCTATTTTAGTAAAAATTAAAAAAATCTGCATCCAGAATTGACCGTCAAGTTCCTTTAAAAGATTTTTACTTAATCTCTTCGTTAAAGTCTTTCGTTTTTTTAGATATGCTTTTGTGGTTCCTTTTTTATCATAAAGTAATTTTATATGCTTACCTGGTTTCACCTTGCGTGGAATTTTTGTTAGTAATTTAAATACAATATCTACCTTGATAAACGGTAATATCCAGATTGAAAATGCTAAACTTTCACATGGCGACCTATGATAAAAATAAGATTCTGAAAATTCAATTATTAACTTTTTTATGTTCTTATCAATATAATCAATACCGGATTTCGAAACAATAACTGAAATGTTGAGATCCGCGAAGATATCATTTTCTTCATTTTCTGAAACATATGAACCCTCTAAACAAATTGCTTGAACCCAACTTTTTTTCTTGAACACATTCACAATTTTTTTTATTATTCTACGATGTTCAGAAGAAATTTCATCCAGGTAAAAACCTGCAAATCTATCAATCATCTCTTTCCCCTACTTTTTATATTAATATACCATAATTTAACCCTGTTTTCAAGAAGAAATTAAAGAAAAGGCGTTAGCTTGCTGATTGTCCGACACCTCCATTTTTGTCATTGCAAGGGAAATCTCAAAAAATTGACTGCTTCCATATAAATTCTTAAAAACGAGATTGAGGAGGCGGTTCCGACAAGAGTGAGGAATCTTTCGTTCGCTTCAGACGCAGGCTATATAACTGCGCATATATAATTCGTTATTAAAAAACATTATTTTCAGTTGCACGATTTGTCAATTGACAAATCGTGCAACTGACATAAATAATAATTATGTCGAAAAACTTATGCGCAGTTATATAGATCTTCGTTGCGGAATGACAAATAATGTAACAAAAATAAAGCGCAGCAAGCTCATATTTTTAACATATGTTGATGTTCTCTTAACCATCTTCTATGGGAATTAAAATCAGGTGAATATTCCTCAACCAGGTTCCAAAATCGACGGGAGTGATTTGGATGTTTAATATGTGCAAGTTCATGAATGATTATATATTCTAATACAGCGACAGGACACATAACCAAGCGCCAGTTAAAATTTAAATTATTTTTACTTGAACAACTTCCCCAGAGAGTCTTCTGATTTTTAATTTTAATATTATTAAATTTTAAGTTCATTCGCTTTGCGTGTTTTTCAGTTCTTAGGAATATCTCTTTTTGAGCTGCAAACATCAAGGCTCGAATCATCTCATTACGAACCCATTCTCTATCCCCGGGGTTGACATGAAAAATTAAGGAGTGCTTTCCAATATAGAAATTTGGCCTTGTGGTTTGTAGTTCTACAAGATCTATTGTATATTCTTTTCCAAGATAAAATACCTTTTTCCAAATCTCTGCTTTGAATTCATCAGCTCTCTGCCGCTTATTTTCAATCTCAATAAATTTTTTCTTCACCCACGGAATTTTCTCACGTAAAAAATCTTCCGCAGCTTTGATTGGGATAAATAACGGGATTGTAATCTTAATCTTCTTTTCCTCATCAATTGTAATTCGAATGTACTTTGACCTTTTATTCACTCTAATCGAGTACTCGAAAGTTTCATCCGCAATAAAAAGTTTACGAATCTCTATATCATTCATGAAATCCTCATGACAAAGAAAGTAGTGGGTTCATATATTAAATTCTAAAATT
>DAOVMD010000322.1 GCA_030630935.1 Candidatus Mcinerneyibacteriota bacterium
ATAATTCACCTCCTTTGTTCGGTCGCTCCCGCTCCCTCACTTCGGAGGTGAATTATATCATGTTAAAAGATTAGTAAGCAAGTAAAAAGTTAACATTTCTATTTAGTAATTAATGTTAACATTTTCATATTGTAACATCATTTATAAACAAAGTACTTGACATTCAATATAAAATATATTATACTTTAAAAAGACAAAAAAGGTAGGTAAATAAATAATAATGAAACTTCCAGTTGAAATAAATCCGTGCCCTATTGTCGATGCAATTGTTGAATTTCGGTATTCAACAAATATCCCAAAGGATGCGATCTTAGGACTTTTATATAATAATTTGGTGTCACACTTTAATGAATTTAATAAACTTCCTATAACACAACTTCCAGATCAGATTATCCAGAATGATCCAGGATTAGCTTTTAAACCATACTATGAATTTAAGAAGGATAATTTGAGTTTAAAAGTTGGACCAGCGGTTATAAATTTCAGTAATAATGAACCGTATATTGGTTGGGAAAAGTTTTTTCCTTTCATAAAAGAAAATGTTATTAAGATTATTGAGACGGATATTATTAAATCGATAGATCGGGTTGGGATTAGATATATTAATTTTTTTGAAGCAAATTTATTTGGAAATATTAATCTCGAAGTCAATTTAAATAATACAAATTTGAATGAGGAGGATACCTCCTTAAGAATTGAAAAAAAGGAAGAAAAGATTAGGACTGTTTTCCATTTTGCTAATAACATAGATGTTGAAATAAATAAAAAAATGAAACATGGTTCAATTGTTGATATTGATTGTATTTTCAGAGAAAAACCAATAGAAGAAAACTACGTTGATTCATTTGTTAAGATAATAAATAATGGACATAAAAAAGAAAAAGAGATTTTTTTCAGCCTTTTGAAAGAAGAATTTTTAAATAAATATAAACCAAAGTATTTAGGGGAATAATTATGATAGAAGCTATTTCAGTGATGTTTAATTTACATCAACAAGATTCTTTTAGTGATTCTGTTAAATATTGTGATAAAAATTATATTCCTATTATCCCAAATGACCAATATGAAACATTATTTTATAGTAAATTAAAATTAAATTATATTCTTGAAAGTCAATATAAGCTTTATGTTGATGCTCAAGAAAACATTATTTTCAATAAAGAAGAAATTCAAGCAAGAATTATTATTTCTTTTGCAAATAAAATAATAGAAAACACAAAAAGTTTAGATAGAGAAACTTCAGAACTATTACAAGAAAACTTCTGGGATTTAATTTAATTAACATGATTTTTGATGATATCAAGATTTATCTACCTAAATATTTAACTCCTGAATTACAAAAAAAATTATTCCGAGATTTAAATCAATTTCCAGAAAATATCGATAATAGATTATATTCTTCTGAATGTATTGAACAGGATATAATATATCAAGGTGATGGGATTAAAGATTTATTAGTTGTTGATATGTCAAGAAAAGAATTTAAAAATAAAGATAGTATGATTTTTTCTAATACTTGTGATATTGATATTAGAAATACAAGATTCTTTAGTGCAAATATAATCTATTCTCCAATTGTTAAGTTAGAGGATTATATAAATAAGGTATTGAATAGAACCTCAAAAACAGAAGATGAAAAAAAATCACATATTAATTCAATAAAAAAGCAAGAAATATCACAGATGTTTTATCTTCCAGAAGGGAAAATTGATTACGAAGGTCTTGTTTTCTTTGATACAATTAATAGTTGTCAAAATAAACTTCTTAATAGAGATAATCTTAATACTAAAAGAATCTTCTCTCTATCCCAATATGGACACTATTTGTTTTTATTTAAATTATCAATTCATTTTTGCAGAATTTCTGAAAAAGTAGAGAGAACCTACTAACTATTTGTAGAAGAATAAGTGCTCGCCTCCTGAAAAAGGTGTTGTTTGCGAGAGCAAACAATTAGGGTGACGGTCTTCTTATTTCTTATTTGACTTTTAATTTTCTATAGGGTATAATGTAAATGTAAGGCAGGAATTGAAGATTTATTAATTGAAATAAGATGGATAAAAAATGACAAAGAAAAAAAATATAATTAAAGTAAATAATATTTTAAAGGAGCAATATTAATGAAGGAAACACCAGGGTCACTTTCCGCGTATTTTATTTTTGTTGGAATATTTACAATTTTATTAGCAATACTACCATCCTCTAGAGGTTCCATTGCTATTAATGTTATACATCAAATATTAATTTATGTGTCTTTTATAGTTAGTGGGTTCTTAATTTATTTTGGACTCAATATGAAAAAATACTTAAAAAAATCTCCTAAAACATTGAAAATATTTATTCTTGCTTTTTTTATATTAAATATCATTTTAAGTCAGTTATCCGTGCAATTATTTAGATTAATAGTTGGAATAGCTATTGGTGGATATTTACTTGATAATATTAATAAGGTTTCAAAAGAACTGAAGGATAAAGAGATAAAAAGTAAAGCAGTACAGGAAGCAAAAGATAATATTACAAGTGCTGAAAAAATATATTATGAAGATAAAGATGTTAATATCACAAATTTACAAGCTATAATTATGGAAGAGATATATCAAATTACAGATATAACCTCAGTTGATCTGAAGAGCAAACCACCTAATTATGCTATTGCGATTTTCTCTGCAGTTGTAGGAGCATTTCTTATGCTCTGTGGCTATCTTTTTACTATGGATACAGGAAATAAAGATGCTATGATCATTTTAATTGTTATGGTTGCACTTGGAGTTATACTGGTTGTTAATGGCTTTGTGGTAGGTTTCACATTGAAAAAGAGCTATATCGTAAAGATTTGTTGTGCATCAATAGAAACAGATGCAATGTTATCCCTGAATAAAGAATACATTCAGGGAATTGTAGATTCTATTAAGCAAGCAATTAATGAGAGGGGAATATAGCATCGCTGCACTCTGCAAGTAAGAATGAAGAGTGAAAAATGAACAAGTAAGAATTATCTTGCATTATATATGACAATGCATTTTTCTATAAAACGACTGTTCTCGGCTCTCTGCTATCTATTCTCTGTTCAAGCAACAAAGTTGCTTGACAAGTGGTATCATATATGGTATAATTAAATGAGTAAGATTGAAAAGTTAATTAAGAAGTTAAGAGATAGTCAACGATTCAAGAGCATTAATTTTGATGAGAATGATTCTCTGTTAACTGAAAAGCTTGGTTATAAAAGGTCGAAGAAAGGTACAGGTTCACACTTCACATATATAAATATTGATTATGATGATTGTTTACCTGTACATTTAAAAAGGATCACGGTTGTGCGGTGGCATGGCAAAAACTCTTCAATGAGCCGGCGTACACGTTATACGGTTCTTGCAGCGTATGATGTTTTAAAAATAAAGGGGTTAATAAAGTGAATGCGAAAAAGTTAAGTAAGCGTGATTATCCTTTCGTTGTATATCATGAGGAAGATACAGGATATTATATTGCGGAGTTTCCTGATTTACCAGGTTGTTATACAGAAGCAAAAACCTTAAGAACATTAATGAAGAATCTTTTTAACGCCAAGTACTCCTGGATCAAGACCAGCCTTGAATTTGGGAAGGATATTCCTGAACCGACTAATTTTGATTTCAGTGGTAGATTTACTTTAAGGATACCGAAGGTACTTCATCGAGAATTAAAGGACTCTGCAAAATGTGAAGGAATAAGTCTTAACCAGTTCCTTATTTACATACTATCTGAAAAGAAGAAATATTATGTCCGTCCAATTTCAAAGCCTACCAATAGATTAACAGTACATTCTTCAACCGCATTAATTTTAAGAGTTCCGAGATCATTACATAGGGTATTGGTTGAGAGAGCATTAATTGAAGGGGTTAGTCTGAATCAATTCATTTTATATATTCTTTCTGAGTATAAAGAGGATGCACCAACAGTTTTTATTCCTGATTACCGAAACGACCAATCCGCAGAGATCTTTGAATTTAAATATAATCAGGTAAGTTTGGTTAAAGAATCTTCAACTACTTATAGTGCTTGATAAGGTACTATGAAAAATGAAACTACCCTAAAAGTAGATATATGGAGAAGTTCTTTTATAAGATGATTTCATATAAAACAGTTCTTTGACATCTCAACTTCTATATTCTTGTATAACTTAATATAATACTCTTGTTTATAACATCTGATACTTAAAGGAAATATAGAATACAAAAAAATATTTCACCGCAGAGGACGCAGAGGGCGCAGAGAAAAAACAAATAAAAGCA
>DAOVMD010000233.1 GCA_030630935.1 Candidatus Mcinerneyibacteriota bacterium
ATGATACTTAAGATAACATTTGAATGTGATTCTAACCGCCCGAAGTGAATTCGGGGTAAACTCCGTAGGTCCTAAACCACTCGCTTCGCTTGGGTTCTGGATAAACTCCACCTGCAGAGGAAATAAAAAACGAATATAAAAACAACAAAAACAATGATTAACAAACGATAGAGAAATCGGTTTATCAATTAATAACCATCAATCATAAATGATGTTTATTAGAGATATAAATCCGGTCTCCTTCTCTGTGTAAAACGGGAATAATAGAATAAGTGTTAAGCTCAGCACAGAAATCCAGGTCAGGATCATGGTGGATACTCCTTAGAATCCGTCCATTCTTTGTGATGTTCATCATTCCACGGATATCATCCTGAAAAAATTCATAATGTATCATAGACGAAAAGCATGAGTCGGATAATTTTATATCGGGAAAAATATTCACAAGTGTTTTTACGATTAACCCGGCAAAAACTGAATCTTCCAGTGAAAACTCTCCTTGTGTTCCCGAAGTTAATAATAATAATTTATGAAATGAAATACCTTTAATAAAATCAATAAGTTTCCGGAAATTTATAAAACTTCCGAAAACCACATCTTCAGATAATTCTGCAGCTTTTATGGTTGTTGGAGTGCCATTAGTCGAGCTCATTATAACCGTTTTCCCTTCTATATCAGCATTTTCAAATTCAAGTGGTGAGTTGCCATAATCAAAACCTTCGATTTTTTTTCCATCTCTCTCTCCGCATAGAATAGAGTTTTTGTTAATTATCTTTTTTAAGTTAAAAACTTCCTTAATTTCTATGACAGGTATAATTTTTTTTACATTTCGACTTAACATTACAGGGATAGTTGAAGTAGCCCGAAGAATATCTATGACAATTACTAAATCGGGTTTGTCTTGAGTTGAATCAATTGATCCGTGAAGATATCGAATATCAAGAGTTTTCATTTTGATTAATAATGGAAACTGCTTTTGCCGATAAATTCTTTCAGAATTGAAGTTTGCGGAACCGAACTTGACGGAATATCAATGAAATAACCCAGGAATTTTAATAATCGTGTTGCTTCACTATATTGAGGGTTATCTCTGGTAACTGACCTTAGGTTTTGTTCTGCGAACCTCTTTAGTATTGCAATTTCATAAATTAATGCTGAGTTAAACATGATATCGGCATTTTCCTGATATGGAAAGATATATTTATCTTCTCCACGCCTTACAGATGGCCACCTTTTAATTGTATTGACAGCAGAATAATTCCTGAATAAGCTATCGCGAACAATTCTTCTTAAAATTCTTGTATCTGTAGTAGGAATCCTATTATATTTATCAACATTAAGTTGAGTTAATGCACTTACGTATATCTTAAATATATATTTATTATCAATGTTCGGAGTAAGTGCAGGATTTAAACCATGAATCCCTTCAATAATCAGAATGGAATTTTTCTGCATCTTTAAATGATGACCTTCCCACTCCCGCTGTCCTGTTTTAAAATTATATGTCGGGATTTGAACTTCCTTACCCTTTAGTAATCCATTCAGGTTTTTATTAAATAACTTAATGTCAATTGCTTCAATAGCCTCGAAATCATGCTCGCCTTTTTCGTCAAGTGGAGTCTTATCTCTGTCAACAAAATAATCATCTAAAGAAATTTGAATAGGGTTAAATCCATTTATCTTTAGATGGATACTTAATCTCTTTGCAAAAGTTGTTTTTCCCGATGATGATGGCCCGGCAATTAAGATCATCTTAACCGAATCTTTCAACTCAGAAATTTTATCTGCTATGTATCCTATCTTCTTCTCATGCAAAACCTCAGAAATTATAATCAGATCTTTTATACGACCATGTTGAATCATTCTATTTAAATCTGAAACAGTGTTAATATTTAAAATCTCTCCCCACTTCTCATGCTCATTAAATATTTTAAATAGTTGTGCCTGATCATGAAACTTAGGGATTTTTGTTCCTGACCTTTGAGACGGATGCCGGATAATAAATCCCGGGGGATAATACTTCAGGTGAAAAAACTTGAGGTATCCGGTTGAGGGTACAAGTGACCCATAAAAATATTCTTTTAACCATCCGCACGAATAAACACTTAGAGCCGGAGCTAATAAGTATTTCGCTAACTCAACCTTATCTTTGGAACCTTGTTTCTTGAATACTTCAATCCAATCCTCATGTTCAAGGACCGTCCTGATAAACGGTTCATCCTTATCTATTATTTCCTGCATTTTTACAGTAATTTTCTTTATGAGCTCAGGTGTTATTTCCTTTCCGCATTTTAATTCACAGTATAATCCGCCACTAATGGAATGTAAAACCTTTAACTGCTCTTTCTTTTTAAATAATTCCTTCACCGCACGAATTAAGACAAAAACTAAACTCCGCTGATAAATGCGAAGTCCTTCAAGGTTTTTAATTGTTACGAGTGATATGTTGTGATCCTTTTTTAGTTTATGATGCAGATCAACTATTTTATTATCTAAATATGCAGCAATATATTTATAAAATGTCTTTTTTGACTTCAGCTTCTTTACAACATTAAGTACGGTAATACCGGATTTAAACTTGTAGGTTTTTCCATTCTGAAACTTTAGCTTAATCATTTTTACTCCTTAGTTTAATGTTTAATCTTATTTATTTTAACATATTGTCATACTTATTTCAAGTAAATTAAATAATTATAATACATCACGATGTCGCGATTTCGTATATACGAAATCGCGACATCGCAAAATAGATCAAAATAAAATTTTGAACGACGAATTATATATGCGTAATGACAAATACCGGGTTATTGGACAGACTCAATAGTGTTCGAGGTGAACTTAGTAAGCGACGCTTCAATTTCGTTTCGATGCGAAATGACATTAAAGCGTTTGAATGTGTAGCAATGTTTTTTGTCATTGGAAGGTTTTCCTGAAAGGAGTACCATAACAATTCCCTTTTTTTAAAAAGGTAAAACTGAAAAAATATATTGATTTTTTATATGTCTCGTAGGCAAGTTACCACGTGGGGTAAACCTGCACAGCCCGGGTAATGTAATTGCGAGGAGTAAAGCGACGCGGCAATCTCACCCGGGTATTACATTTCGTCCACGACCTGGGGACTTCAGTCCCATTATAGTTAATTCTGTATAGAGAGTAGATAATAGAGAACAGAAAACCGTTGTTTTATAGGAAAAAGATTATGAAGATTGAAAAATAACCGTTTATTACTCTGCTCTCTGATCTCTGTTTTCTGCTCAAACAACGGAGTTGCTTGAACCACCCATATTAGGAATAAATTCCTATGATATTCTGGGAACTATTAAACCCGGGTTAAAACCCGAGCCTACGAAATATAAAAGGAATAAATTCCTTTTGTTTTAGAGTATGATATAATTCAAAATTAATATAACGAAAAAAAACTAGGAAACTCTGAAAAAATATATTGCTTTTTCTATTTTCTTATGCTATAATAAAAAAAAATTAAGAGAGCAAGATGAATAAAAAGATACCGAAAAATACAATTAAACGATTATCAATATACCTAAGATGCTTAAATAAAATATTTGAAGAAGGAGTAACAACCATCTCTTCCTCTGAACTTGGTGATTTTCTTGATCTTAACCCGGCACAAATTAGAAAGGATCTCTCTTACTTTGGCGAGTTTGGCAGACAGGGTCTTGGTTATAGGATTGATAAATTAAGAAAAGCAATCAAGAAAATAATTGGTATAACTGAAAATCAAAATATTATTCTAATAGGTGTAGGAAATTTAGGTAAGGCAATATTAAATTATAATATTCTTGCGAAGAGGGGATTCACAATTGTTGCAGCATTTGATCAGGATCCGGAGCTAATTGGCCGAATAATTAATAACATTGGTGTTTTTGATATAAAAAAGATTAAAGAAGTAATTTCCGGTAAAGATATTAAATGCGCAATATTAACTCTACCGCCTGATAAAATAAAGATAATAGTTAATGATCTTGTCGAAATTGGGATAAAGGGTTTCTTAAACTTTGTCCCCATTACATTAAAATTATCCAAAGAAGTAAAAATTATAAATATTGATTTCTCTTCTTCTTTAGAATCTTTAATGTATTACCTCCAAAATAATTCTAAGTAAAATGACTAAAAAAATTCAACTTGCTCATGGAGCCGGTGGAAAGCAAATGCATTCTTTAATAGATGATTTTATATTGAAGATCATTGGTTCGTCAGGAAGTGGTTTAAAAGATGCAGAAATCATTGAAGGTTTAGGTAATTATGATATTGCAATGACAACAGATTCTTATGTTGTGAAGCCAATCACATTTTCCGGTGGAGATATCGGTAAGTTATGTATTGCTGGGACTGTAAATGACTTAATCGTGTCCGGCGCTAAGCCAATTTCGTTATCTTTAGGGTTGATTTTAGAAGAAGGGTTGGAGTTTGAAGAGCTGGAAAGGATATTATTGAGTATAAAGAAAACTGCTGATCTTGCAGGTGTAAAAATCATTACAGGAGACACTAAAGTAGTTGAGAGAACCGCAGCAGATAAAATATATATTAATACTACCGGTATAGGGATTCTCAAGTGGAGTTATCGTCAGAAATATTCGAATATTTTAGCCGGGGATAAAATTATTTTAAATGGTACGGCAGGAGATCATGGAACTGCTGTAATGGTTGCAAGGGGAGAATTTGAGATTGATTCTGAGATAGGATCGGATGTCTATCCACTAAATAACTTAATTGAATCAATTCTTGATAATGATTTTAATATTAAGTTTATTCGAGACTGTACACGTGGCGGAATTGCAACAACTTTGAATGAAATTGCCTTGAATTCTAACCTCGGTTTAAAAATTTATCAGGAAAGTATCCCCATCAAATCAGAAGTTAGGGCAGTCTGCGAGATTTTAGGACTTGACCCGCTCTATGTTGCAAATGAAGGCAAAGTTATCATAATTATTTCTCCTGATCAAGCTGACGCTCTTCTGGAATTCATTAAGGATTTCGAAGAAGCAAAGGATTCCCGAATAATTGGCGAGGTTAATAAAGACTATCCAAAAAAAGTTATTATGGAAACAGAGATCGGGGGAACTCGAATTGTTGATATGCCTTCAGGAGAACTCCTACCCAGAATCTGTTAAAAAGAAACAGCATCGCTTCGCTCTGCAAGTAAAAAATAACAATGAATAATGAAAAATGAAGAATGTTTTTACTTTATATATCACAATGCTTTTATTTAGATCATCTGTTGCTTCAAGATTATATTGAATGCAAAATTAACTACTGAACACGCTGAACCCGCCGCAAAAACAAAAAAAATAAAATTAACTCGCTTCGCTCAAACTTTTTTAAATCGTTTACGATTCTTATGAAAATGATGCGTAGCCTAGGGGTTTACCCCTAGGAAACGATTGAAAATAACTAGCCGTTTAGGGCTAGTATGAAAACAATAAAAAAGAATATTTAAACTATGAAGAGCATGGGAAAAAGGAAAATGGATAGATTCAGAGATACAG
>DAOVMD010000051.1 GCA_030630935.1 Candidatus Mcinerneyibacteriota bacterium
ACATCAAAAGTTCTTTCGCTATTTGCATCAGCCAGATGATCATCTTTGTAAACCAAAGGTTCGTTGGTACCCGGCATAGATAAATAATTTGCAATTTTTTCCCAATTCATAATTTTCCTTAAAATTTAAAGTCATGGCTGTCTTTAAATAATAGATAGGCTTAATTAATCTCCATGTTACTGCCTTCTTTTCTTAGGATTATTATATAACTTTTTTTGGTCATTGTCAAGGCAAATTTACCTCAGGACACTGAGCTCGCTTCGCTCTGCATGTAAAAAGGATGAATGCTGCGTCCATAAGATTTTAAAGGAAGTCAGTCGGAAGTTTACCCCGTTTTTTCGGGGTGGTGGAAAAAGCATTCTTTAGTTCCTTCAAGCAACAATTGTTTTAAATAAACCTAAACAATATTAGTAAGCTATTTATAAGTCTCTTTGTCGTCCCTGTTAATTTTTTTTTGTTTTCTTTCTTTGTTTTTTAAGTTCTCGTTAGTTCTCGTCAGTTCCCTGTAAATAAAAAAAGTTTGAGCGAAGCGAGTTGTTGTTTTTCATCTCGTCCAGCCCTGTTAAATGTTTTTTTTTCTTTCGTTCTGAAATTCAACGAAGTTGAATTTTTCTTGACATTAACCGGAAAACGTTATATAATACCACTAAGAAAAGAAGGCAGTAACATGGAGATTAATTAGACCTACCTATTATTTAAAACACAAATTCAAACATTAAAAACTGCATAAGGATTAATATATGTTGAGTGTTAAGAGATTAAATTTTAAAACCCCTGACGGGGATATCTTAAGAGATATAAGTTTTAATTTAAACCCAGGTAAGGTTTTAGCTGTGCTTGGTCCGAACGGAAGTGGGAAGACGACTTTATTAAAATGTATTCTTGGAGAGATATATTCATATTCCGGAACCATCTCAATTGATAAAGGCCTCCGGATATCGTATCTTCCGCAAGCACCTGAGTTTGATGAGATGCCTGTTATGGAATTTTTATTATCAGGAGAGATGGTCTTACATAAACTTTTCAAAATTCTAAATACTTATCCTGAAGACTCTGCAGAATATTCAGACGCGGTCTCCGAATACTTGGATGCAGGAGGATTTGATAAGGAGTACGAGATAAAAAAAATCATCTCTAACTTTAGATTTTCTGAAACTGATCTCGACCGGGATCTGTTAACTTTCTCAGAAGGAGAGAAACAGATCTGGGGTCTGATAAAAATCCTATTAACAGGTTCGGAAATTGTTCTTATGGATGAACCCTTGAACCATCTCGATATTTCAATGAGGATATATATTGAAAGATTCATCACGAAACAAAAGAGATCCGGGACTTCATTTATAATTGTTACACATGACAGGACCTTCACAGACCGTGTGGCAGACCAGTCCCTCTATATTAAACTTGGGGATTCAATCGTAGTCGATGGTGGTTTTACAAAGATGGAGCATCACTTGGAATCAGAGTTTAATAGCCAGCTAGAAATAGCAGACGAGATCAGGAAAAAGATCAATAAACTGGAAAAGGAAATCACCCGAAAAAAAACCTGGTCACTCAGAAAGGAGAAGGAAAAAATTGGTGCAGCTGATAAAGGGCATATTGGTGCCGTCGCTGCAAAATTAATGAAGAAATCCATTGCAGCCCGGAATAGAAAAGATAAAGCTCTTAAGAAACTGAAAGAAGAAATGCCTATAATTGAAAAGAAAATTAATTTAAAATTCGAAGAATATTCCGTTCCAAATCGGCATATGATATCTGCAGAAAACATTTCAAAAACCTTCAAAGAAAAAAATATCTTCAGTGATATTGATCTACATTTTAATACAGACTCAAGGTTAAGCATTATCGGTCCGAACGGTTCAGGGAAGACAACATTTTTACAGGTTTTATTAGGTGAGCTTGAACCTGATTCCGGGGAACTTTACAGGAACGACAATGTTTCATGGTTATATATTCCGCAGGATATTAAGAAATTCTTTTCTGAAGATAGATTAATTGATAATTTTCCAATGGAATCTTTAGGTCAGACAATCATTAGAAAGTATCTCGGGTCAGCAAAGATAAAAGGTGAGATGGTATTTCAGTCAATTGAAACATTAAGCTATGGTGAACTCATGCGTGCTGCAATCGTGATGGCAATCCTTGAAAAGAAAGAGTTTCTGTTTCTTGACGAACCGACTAACCACCTCGATATTGAATCTCTGAAAATCCTCGATGTTTTGCTCACAAACTTCCCAGGTGGTTTACTTTTTATCAGTCATGACAGACAATTCATCGTAACACATTCAGAGAAAATCTACTCCCTCGAGAATGGACAGCTTGCGCTCTTTTAACAGGGATAAAAAGGAAAAGTAAAAAAACATAACAAAAGAAAACAAAAATTAACAGGGACTTTTACGAGACTTGTAATGAATAATTAAAAAAACGATTGACAAAACCTATCGAGGAATGAAATGACGCGGCAATCTCATTAAAGCAAGGACCATTGACGGTACATAGAAAATAAAAAAAATAAAAATTTTTAACTCTTTAGCAAGTCGACGACCTAAGGGAGGAAGTCCCGTACCTCTGGGGTTAGAATTGCATTCGGATGTTCCTTTAAGCACCAAAATAGCTAAACAAATCTAAACAATATTAATAAGTTACTTATAAGTCTCTTCCAGTCCCTGTTAATTTTTCTCTTTCTTTTTTTTGTTTTTCTCTGCGTCCGGAGTTTATCCCGTTTTTTCGGGGCGGTGAAAATTTTTTCTTCTTTTGTTTTATATTTTTTTTTATCGAATGGGTGTTTTATTTCTTATGGTCAGGGCACCCGGCCGGTCGCCCCTACTGCATTGTTATAAATAATGCACAAACATTCTTCACTATTCATTGTTCATTATTCATTCTTAATTGCTGAGCAATAGTGAAGCTGTTATATTTCAATTTGACAAACCATAAATAAGGTGTTATAATTAATCAGGAGTTTGTAATGGAAAAGGAAGAGATAGAAAAGGTCATCATTGATTATATGCATCAGGAGACAGGGTTCGGACCGAAACTTAGAGATCATTGTGAATTTGAAGAGTTGCACATTAACGATTTAACTACACAGAAAGACGGAATAGTAATTATTGAGTTCAGGTATGATTTTGATGCAGACGGGTTCTCTCAATATGACAAGACCATTCTCTTTTCAGGTCGTGTAAAAATATTTCCGGATAAAACAATTGAAGAAATCCACCTATACATAATTCATCAGGGTGTTGCTTCACACGGTCCGCGCTCTAAAAGAAAATTTGAATTCAGAGAAGATTTGTTCTGAGAAGCAGATAGCAGAGAACAGAGAGCTGTCGTTTAATAGTGGTTATTTTAATTTGATTTTTTGGATTGTTTACTATTTTAAATCCTAAAGGAGAGGAAAAATGAAAAGGAAGTTTATCTTGTTAATTGTACTTAGTATGTTTATATTATGTTTGAAGAATTATTCTGTGACTTTTTCTCTTGAAGAATTAAGCAAGTTTTATTTAGGAACACCATATGATGTTAAGGTCGTTGGGAATTATGCTTATTGTGTAGGAGGTGGGATTTTTTCAATTATAAATATATCAAATAGTTCAAACCCTCAACTTAGTGGAATTTTTGTAATTAATGGTTCAGCAAAAAACCTAAGTATTTCCGGAAATTATGCATTTATTGATGCGGGGTATTCAGGGTTGTATATCCTGGATATCTCCGATCCCTCAAATCCAACTCAAACATTTCAGTATGAAGTCGCAGATAATGAAACAGGTCGGAATATCTTTGCTGATGGTAATTACGCTTACTTCCTTGTTGGAAGGAGAACATCTACATCCGGAAGATTAGAGATCTTAGATGTTTCTGATCCAGCAAACCCAACTAAGATAGGAGAATGTTCAACAGAAGCAAAGGAATTACACGTAAAAGAAAATTATGCTTATGTAATTTCAGGGGATCTTTTCTCTAGTAAATTCTATGTAATCGATGTAAGTTCTCCGGCAAGTCCAGTAACTTATCCTAGCAATAGTGTTTCTTTAGGAGGAACTTGGACTTTTCATTTTCATATTGATGGAAATTATGCATATGCTCAGGCAGAGCATGGTTTGCAGATTATTGATATTACAGATCCAATGTTAATGGTAAAAAAAGCTTTTATAACAATTGGTACGAGCGATGATCAATCAGATGTCTTTGCAGTAGGTGATATCGTTTATTTCCTAGTTGAATCAGAAGGGTTATTTATTGTTGACACTTCAAATAAGGATAATCCTCAAATTCTTGGTAATTGTGATACTCAAGGTTTAGCCAAAGGAGTATTTACTTTGGGGAGTTATACGTATATTGCTGATTCAGGTGCTGGCTTGAGAATAATTGATGTTTCAAATAATTTATCGCCATTTGAACAGGGTCATATTGAAGGTGTAGGAAAACCTTATCACTTATTTTGGAGAGATAATTATTTGTATGTACCAGATGATGAGTTCGGATTGAAAATATTAGATATCTCAAATTTGACAAATCCAAATATTTATGCAAAACTTACTTTTAGGGATAGAGTTAGAAGAATAGATATTTCCGGGAATTATGCTTACCTTTCAACAGATTATGATGTCAACTTTGATGCATTATATGTGGTTGATATTTCTAATCCAAATACTCCTTTACAGGTGGGGAAATATACTAATCATTTTGGCGCTTGTGATGTTAAAGTTATAGGTGATTATGCTTATCTAACTGATGGCTTTTCTAGTTTTGCTGTATTAAATATTTCTGATCCGTCAAATCCTACAGTAATTTGGGAACATGATGGTGAGCCCTATATAAATTCACGTAATATTACTATCAAGGATAAATATGCATACTTAAACGATTTTGTGTATGGAATGGCAGTGTTTGATTTATTAATTCCTCAAACCCCCGTCTTTACTTATGGATATAAGGAAGATGACTGGTCAGAGGATATTGTATCTGCGGATAAATATGTTTATCTCCTATATCGAAACACATTAGATATTTTTGAAATAACTTCTTCAGAAACCCCTAAATTAATCAATATTATAGATTTAGAATCATACAATAATAAAGTTATTTATGCAGAATATCCTTTCGTTTTTATCGGGGATACGAGTAGAACATTAAAGATCTTTGATGTTCGGGACCCTCTAAGTCCTATTCAGGTTGGGAATTTTGCAACATCAGGGAATCTAATTTCAATTCTGTATCAAAATGGATATCTCTTTTTAGGTGAATCAAATGTGGGTATTTCAATATACTCTACGTCTGAGTTATTTAATATATCGGGAACGATTACTTCAAAAGACGGAACTCCATTAGAAGGAATGATTGTCTCTATTTCCGGAGATACAACAGGGAGAGTGGTAACTGATTCAATGGGTTATTATTGTTTTGAAAATATTTTGGAAAACTCAAATTGTACAATAACTCCGGGAATAGGGAGGGAGGATTATAAATTTACACCAAGTGATAGGGAAATAAATAATTTAAGCCAAAATGCTATCGTTAATTTTATTTGGAAAAAACGTTTTAAAGAAACTCTGGGTGACCTTATTGTTTATCCTAATCCATGGAAAAAGAATACCGGAGTAGAGGAGATTACTTTTCATAATTTAACAAAAAATTGTAGAATTCAAATATATACAATTTCAGGTGAATTAATTTTTGAAGAAGATATTAATAAGTTAAGCTATACATGGGATCTTAAAAATAAAAACAAGAAAAAAATCTCCTCTGGAATATATGTTTATATTGTTTCAAATAATTTGGGACACAAAAGAAAAGGGAAAATTGCTATAATTAAATAATAACTTTAGTTACTTGATTTCTTTGTACGGAAATGTTATAATATTGTAAAATCAGGGATAATGATGAATGATACGAGAGAAGAGGAAAAGACAAAAAGTAAAAAGAAATTTAACTGGGAAAGACTTTGGTTTTGGATTATATCTATTATTGTTATTGTAATTTTCATTACTATGTTATTTCCGGGGCTAATTAGATTCGATAAAGGCGCAAGGCTATTGTATTCTTGTACAGGTAATCTTCGTAATATAGGGCTTATTATTACAAATTATTCAACAGACCATAAAGGTCATTACCCGCAAAATCTTGAGATATTAGTTGAACAGAAATATTTTAGTGAGTTACCCGTTTGTCCTGTAACCGGAGAGCCATACCTTTACGATATAGCCGCTTGGAATGCGGTAGATTTTGCAGTCCGGTGCCCTAATCCCGACAAACATGAAATGCCTGGCAAAAGAAAAGATAAAAACAAATATTTATGTTATAAATCAGTAATCGGTATAAAAGGCTATTATTAAATGACTTATAAAGGATTAACAATGAAAAAACTCATCTTAACATTTTTATTAATTCTACTTATGCTTCCTGTTGTATATTGTGAGACGAATAATGATTACCTGCCAGACCTGATTCCCTATCGGAAGGGAGATAAGTGGGGTTTCTGTGACAAAGACAAAAACATCGTGATTAAGTGTCAATATGATAAGGTTGGAATGTTTTATAAAAATTTTGCAAAGGTATATGTAAATAATAAGATAGGGTGTGTAATTAATAAAGATGGCGTAAAAATTACTCCTGTTAAATATGAGGAAATATCTTATTTCGCTGAAGGAATGAGTGCAGTTAAATTCGAAGAAAAATGGGGGTATATAGATGAATCAGGAATTGAAGTTATCCCGGTAAGATATGATAGAGTTTATAATTTTTCAAAAGGTTTTGGCAAAGTAGAATTAAATAATAAGTGGGGGTTTGTTAACAAACAAGGCGAAGAAATTATTCCTTTAATTTATGATGATATTGAGTATTTTTCAGATGGACTTGCATCAGTAAAAAGAGACAATAAATATGGCTATATTGATAAACAAGGGAAGCAAGTAATTCCACTTATATATAATAGAGCCCTTGATTTTAAAAAAGGTATTGCAAGAGTAGAGAAAGACAACAAATGGGGACTTATAGATACTAAAGGTAATGAAATATTAAAATGCAATTATGATTTTGTTGGGGGATTAGATGACAACTATATATGGGTTGAACAAAACAAAAAATACGGATATATTACTAAAGAAGGTAAAGAAGTAATTCCTGTAAAATATGATAACATTAGATATTTTGGTAGTGGACTTTTTAGGGTTACACTTAATGATAAATATGGTTTGGTAAACAATAAAAACGAGGAAATCATTCCAATCAAATATGATAAAATTATGCCTTGTCAGACGGCGTGTATTGTTACAGTTATGTTAAGATCTCCTTGTAGCAATGAAGAAAATCAACCAATTCAAGATATTGAAAAAATCGAGACTGAAAAAAAATTAAATAAGATATTAATCCCTGTTTGCTTAGATAAAAAATACGGGTTCTTAAATATTAAAGGTGAAGAAGTTATTCCAATTAAATATGATGATGTTAAATCATTTTCACATTCTGATTGTAAACATACAAAGGTTATGTTAAATAAAAAAATTGGTTATATTAATAGAGAAGGAGTAGAAATCATTCCAATCAAATTTGATGAAATTGCTGACATCGGCTCTTATAGTGAATTAATCCCAGTGCGAATAGGGAAGAAATGGGGCTTTGTGAATGAGAACGGTAAACAGATAATAAAACCAAAATATGAACATGTGGGAAGTTGGGGAGGAAAAGTGCCACATTGGGATGAAAGAGTGAGATATTGGGAAGGATACGAGGGAAGAATTCCTGTTAAATATAAAGGGAAGTTTGGAATTATTAACAAGCGAGGGAAAAAATTAACAAAGTTTAAATATGACAAGATAGACCATAGGACGAATGAAAAATTGATTATGGTCGGTCTAAATGGGAAAATAGGATTTGTGGATCTAAATGGAAAAGTTGTTATTCCCATTAAATATGATAGATTTTACGGTTATTTACCATTATTTGAAGATGGATTATTAAAAATAAAGTATAACGGTAAATGTGGTTACATAGACAAGAACGGAACAGAATATTGGGAAGACTAAAATAAATAAAAAAACTCATCTTAATATTTTTATTAATTATACTCATCTTTCCTGTGGTGTAGAGAACAACCAAAAGAAAAAAAACAAAAAGCTTTTAACAGGGATGTACGGGATGTACGGGATGAAAAAAAAGCAAAAGCAAAAAAGAAAGATATTTAACTCGAGTCATATATAATTTAAATTATAATCCTTGTTTTATTATTTCATAGAAGTTATCTATTCTTTTAAATATAACTTTATTTTCTGCAAAGTTAACTAATAGCCCCACTAGAATTTTTGATGCTCTTAGCTGGGAAATTATTTGAGCTTTATGATTATCATTTAATTCAGTGACAGCTTTAACCTCAATTATTATAGAGTCTTCTACAACAACATCAGGAATATAATAAATTAATACTTCATCATCATAATAGACTGGCATTTGTTTTTCACTTTCAACATTATTAAACTTTTTTCTTAACTCTTTTAATACGGCTAAATGATAAGCTTTTTCACTAAAACCAGGTCCAAGCTTATTATGAACAATAAAAAAGATTTCAATTATTTTTTCTGTAATTACCCCATATTTTGTATCATCCCATTTCATCTCAACCTCCTTAATATTATTTTTTTTAAGTTTTTATCCCGTCCATCCCGTCCATCCCTGTTAAAATAGAAAAGTTTGAGCGCATCGCAGCGAAGCAAGATCTAGCTTGCGTCAAGCGAGTCAAATTATAATTAACTTTCTGTTTATTGAAGAATCTTTAGATTTCCCTCAATCCATTTGATTAATTCATCCTGTTGATGAATATTTTCATAGACATGTTATAACATATACAGAGGCTTTTGTCCAGCATTTTTACAGAATAATTTATAATATTGTTTTTTCAATTTGACAAACATTAGCATTTATAGTATAATAATATTGTGAATATAAGTGAGACAGGCATGAGAAAATTAATTATATTAATGTTTTTATTTCTATTTCTTTTCCCTGTGGTATATTGTGTGTCATCGGATAATGCTGAGTATTGGGCTAAGGGAGAGTGTGAGATTTATAGTTATGATACATTACTTTCAAATAAGGTGTTAATCGAATTCATTGTTAAACATGTAGATGGTAATGCTCCGATAACGGGATATAGGGTTAAGTTCAGGGTAGAATATGTTAATGGTGAGATTTCTTATCATGAATATAAAAGTAAAGACGCTGTATCGAGTTTAATCAAACCAGGAAGGAAGCGGTTAAAAACATTTAAATTCAAGCCGGTAAATAAAGAGATTAAAGACATTACTGTTGACAGCATTGAAGTTGAAACATCCAAAGAAACCGAGAAGAGATATAAAAAAGAAAAAATATTTAACTATATCAGCAGTCCAATAATAATATCCGTAGTAATATATTTATTATTTGTTTTTCATAGTATCTTCTTTCCTCCTGTTTCTGATCCGTATTAGGAGCATTTAGAGAAGGCATACAGCTTCGCTGTTGAGAGTAGAGAACAGCGAACCGATCCATGAATGTTAAAGTTTTTCTCTTTTTTGTTTTTCCTCTGCGGTTAAATAAAAAGTTTGAGCGAAGCGAGTTAAGTTTATTTTGTTTTGTTTTTTAGTTCTCGTCCGTTCTCTTAAGTTCCCTGTCAATTTATTTTTTTGCATTCAATTGAACCTTCAAGCAAAAAATGGCTCTAAATAAACCTAAACTACATAAGTAAGTCCATTACAAGTCTCTTTCAAGTCCATGTTGAAATTCTTTCTTTTTTTTTCTTTTGTTTTTGTAGCTTTTTATTCTTGTTTTCTTTTTGTTTGGAAAAATTGTTTCTTTGAAAAAAAAAGAATGTTTTATTAATAATGTTATTTATCCTATTTACAGGATGTCCCATGTTTTGTTATTATTTTAATTTGACAAATTTAATTGATTATAGTATAATAATAAAAAATGTGGAATTTATGAAATGTAAAAATTGCGGATATGAAAATAACGACGGAGACCTTACCTGTTCAATGTGCGGTTTTGTACTAAAAAGAATTCAAAAAGCAGGGCCGATTAAAACCGAACCGGAAATATTTATTAAACAAGAAAAGAAAACCAATCGCCTTTTAATTTGGATTATATTAGGTATTATTATCATCATAAGTTTTCTTATTTTTAAAGATCATTTATTTAAAGAGACTGCTCCATTAGATCTTAAGGGGTATAAAATGGATTTAGAGGAGTTTGCAGATGTGGAAACTTCGTTTGAAATCGATTTAATTTCCCCTATTGATGGGATGAGCCTTGATGAGATTGTGGAATTTAGAAAAAAGAAAGTTGATGAGAATAGTTATTTAAATATTTATCCGAAGAATTATGAGCCCTTAAATATTCCACATAAAGTAATATATTGTAAAATTACACCATTTGAAAATTGGACCGAGTTAGCAGAGTTTTATCTTCGAAATCCATACCTTCTAATTATTATTGCAAGACAAGCCTCAACAATGCCATTGAGATATTATTGTGAGAGTGTAGATATTAAGTATTCATTCAGGAAGATTGAAGAAACAATCTCGGGAACTGATGCAAAGATTTGGTTTGACGAATTATATAAAAAAGATCAGTCGGGAGTAATGAGAGTTTGGATGATAAATGCTCATGATGCAGGATTCCTTTATATTGGAATTGATAAAGAGAAATCAAAGAATATAGACTATAACTATTTTAATCAAAAGACCAATATCGTAAATTCCCCGTATGCCAATACAAGTTTTTATCATGTTGGTCAATATGGTGAGAATAACCTTAGCCGTGCAGACCCGAATGGCAGGATTAAATTAATTTCGAAGAATACTCATACAAAAATATATGTGAAATTATGGCGTGATAAACCTAAAAACTATAACGACAAAGAAGATTTTGCATATATTATTAATGTAATTCCGTAATTTGGGATTTTGGGAGAGCAGAAAAGAGTTTATCTGATTATTCAGTAAGAATAAGAGTATGAGTAAGAGACGTTTGAGATAAAAAACTCCCCGATAAATGGAGCACCCATGAACCACTATTTCGGGTTCAGGGCTAAAGAACTCAAACTCTTATGCCCAAAATCCTACGTGGTTTTGGGGATTACTCGAACTGAAGTTTCTGAGAGGAAACTTAGGGGGGACGGAGGTTGCATTTTGTTGCACTTTATGTTGTAAGTATCAGAATGTTGGGCGACTCGTTTTTTTGTTTTTATACTAGCCATAATAGGACTGAAGTCCCAGAGTGTTTTCTCAATCTTTATCCCCGGATTGAAATCCGGGGCTCTTCGCATTAGAGCTGAAGCTCTTTCTACTTAAAAAGGTGAGGATTAAGTTCAATTGGTTAGGGCGTGTTTGGTTAACTCTGTTAACCAAACCGAGAGCAGAGAACTGAGAACAGTTGTTTTTTAGATAAATGCATTGGAATCAATAACGCAAAATCATTCTTCAAACTTTAAACATCATTGTCTTCAATCATGGTCAAGGTCAAAATGACCTTGACTGAAGGGTAGTTCTTTGAAAAGTATTATTATTAGGCATAACAATGGAGTTTCACCCCCTTATTATTCCAGATCTAGATCTAGAATAAGTATTGTTAGCATTTAATACAGT
>DAOVMD010000377.1 GCA_030630935.1 Candidatus Mcinerneyibacteriota bacterium
GTTTATTTCTTTTGTTTTTTTGCGGCGTGTTCAGCGTGTTCAGTAGTTAATTTTGCATTCATTTGTTTTTCTAATGTTATTATCTTTAATCATGGTCAAGGTCAAACTGACCTTGACTGAAGGTTAGTACTTTGGAGAAGTATTATAATTAGGCAAGAACAGTGGGGTTTTACCCCCATCAGCTGCTCTAATCAAATCTAAACGATATAAATATATCCATTACAAGTCTTTTTAAAGTCCCTGTTATTTAATACTCGAGATATTTTCTAAAACCAAATACCGGTTCCAGCATTCTCTTCATATAATAATTTTGAGGATCCGGGAGCACGAAACAGAGAATTCCATTTATCCTTTTTATTTCTACTTCCTTCCCTGATAACTTATCAATTATCCCGGTTTTTGTATTTTCATCCGGGAAGTTATCAAATTCATAAAACCATTCTTCACTCAGGTTCGAACAAGAATATATAAAATCAGCAAACGCAATCACTACTTCTTTTGCATTGGGTTTATCCTTAATACTCTCAACCCAATCTCTATAATTTCTCGGGAATGGATATACGCTTTCCCTTAACTTTAAAATATCTCCAATCGCTCCTGTTTTACTGTAAACATATATAAAACCGTAACGATTAGATTTTCCCTCCGGTGCTAATTTAGTAAAAATACTTCGTAATTTCTCTATCTCTCCTTCTTGCTGATATAAATATCTACTTTTATGGTAGTTTACCAAAAATAAGTCATTATCCTTGATTAGATGATAATTATCTAACATCAACTTTTTATATTCCTTATAATCACTTGATTCTTTATCTAAAAATCCTGCCTTGTCGCATTCTTCATAAACCTTAATAATTAAACACATCGCACGACATACTTTTGCTTCAGGTAAATCAGGAAACTTCTCTAACATTTCATTTGAATATTTTAATGCAGCATGATTGTGCTTTCTTCTCAAATAGTTAATTACCAAATCCTTATATACTTCGCTTGATCTTTCACCTGAATCATACCTTCTTTGTAAAGTTCTAATACTTTTATCCTTCTCAAATATTCTGGTAAGGAATTTAGTTATATATTCCCCATCTACATCCTGATCTATCTTTCGATCAATCTCTTCTCCTTTTTTATCAAGGATTAAATAAACCGGGAAATTTTTTATACTATACTTTTCAATTATACGCTTTTTATTTTCCTTAACTAAAACAGGAATAAGTTTATTTTTAAAAATAGAATAATCTATATATTCTAAATCAAACTTACGTTCTTCTTTATTTTGGTCCTCCATGTAAATAATAATATTTCTGTTCTTGGAATTTGCAATTTTAATTGCTTCATCAAAATTGTATATGATCTCTAATTCTTTAACATTACAAAATAATACTTTTTCAATCTCATTTTTCAACTCTCCTGTATTTTCAGGGTTTATCTCTTTGAGGATCTCGTTTCTATCACAAGCAGAAGATACTAAATACAAGGCATATTTTTTAAGATCTTCATTATTAGGTTCAGTCTTTAAAGAATTTAGTAGTTTATCTTCATTTATTCTTTTCAACCATAGGAATAAAACTTTAGAATAATTTTCTTCGTCACCTTTTAAATGATAAATAAATGCTAATGTCCTCAAATCGGCAGATTCAAATTTGTCAAGCTCTATAGTATCTAATTTTTCTTTCAGTAATTTGAAAGCAGTATCATAATCTTTTCGCACGAAATAATATTGAATTAATTTAGTACTTAGAACATTTAAATGAATATTATTTTCATTTACATTCTCTATCAGTACATCCAGCTTTTCTTTATTTTCCGTAATTTCATTGTTTTTCATGTGACACCCAAAATAAATATCAGAAACTATAAATTCAATGTCCTTAATAATTTTAGCATTATCATTATCATTATTATTAAATATATTTTTAATCTCTGTTTTAAAAGTTTCAATCTTCTCAAGACGGGATACTATATTTAAATAAACTACATCGAATCTATAATACTTCTCAGGTTCTTTAATCTGTTTCAAATATTTTAATGAGTTTTCAGGATCCCGCCCCCAATTAGAACTAGCATACTTGAATTTCTGATCATCTTCAGTACCGGCTAATTTAACTGTATGCCTGGATACAAATGTATAAAACGGTTTAAACTGCATTGCAATAATAATCTGAGCTTCCTTTACATCTCTTTGCATTAATGTAGAAAAAAGAGTGTCACTTCTTGTTACACTATATTTGGTTAGATTTGTTTTGTTCTTTGAAATTAGTTGAATATCATCATGTTTTATATATGGATGATCTTCCCATAGAATCTTATCATCAGCAAAATAATAGCATCTTTTTCTAACTAACTTTGTATCATATCTCGAGTCGATCTTAAACAGAACAAAATTCATACTACCATCGAATAAATCAAGATGCTCCCCAACAACTGTAACTCGCAGCATGAAATAGAAATATGGTATACTCAATATTACGCTAAATATTAGAACATACATTATAAACTTAAAAATCTTCTTCATCCCAGACCTCTTGATTTTCTTTGAGATTCTTTCAATTTTTGGTAATTCCTCCCAAAGTCTAATTGATTTAATTAATTATATAATATAAAGTTCAAAATGTCAATTAAAATCTTTGATTCCTCCTGGAGCAAGGGAATTTATTCATCGGGAAGAAGAAGAAATACAGTGAGCAGAGTTAACCATAATGGGACTAAAGTCCCGCTTAGGTTGGGGGGATTTAACACCCGGGTTGAAACCCGGGCCTACGAGATATATAAAGAAGCAATAAATTGCTTTGTTTTCGGGGACGGACCTTGCATTTTGTTGCAGTATTATGTTTACTTCATATGGGAGGGTTAAATCCTTTTAATCAGGGCGAAGGCCCTTCGCCCTTACTGCTTTTACTTATATCTTATTAAAATAGAATATTGTTGAATTTTAATTCATGTAAAAAGTAAAGACTCGACACTCTTTACATTGAAGTGATTTAGTGTAACTGCACGTTATTTATAATTTCCATATTTATCACATTTTATAATATATGTACCATTCTGTTTTTGAGAATAACCTAGAATTATAAACCCTCCATCGTCTGTGATCTCTAAATCATAGATATGTTCATTTGAATCTTCACCATAAAATTTAAGCCATTCTGCATTCCCATCCCTATTAGTTTTTAAAACACATATTTGGGATTCCTTTTCCTTCCCAGTATATATATCGCCAGCAAAAAGAAAACCTTTATCTGAAGCGGATTTAATAATATTAAACCTAATATAACCAAGAATCTTATCAGAAAATAAACCATAATCTGTTCCTAAATAAACTTTTTCAATAACATTACCATTTAAATCTATTTTATAAAGATAATAGAGGGTGTCATTTGTATACCATTGACCAATTAAAATCCCCATTTTATCTTTACTGATTGGAGTCAAGACATCCCGTAAAATACATTGTAATTCAGACATAAAGGGGTTATAACTTTAGTAATTATTAGAAATCAGCTATAGAATTTCACAAATATTATGCAGACAGATAAAAATAGTTAAAAATCAAAATAAAATGAATGCAGCTAAAATTTACAAAGAGAAATAAGTAATGCTAATATAAGA
>DAOVMD010000417.1 GCA_030630935.1 Candidatus Mcinerneyibacteriota bacterium
ATTGCCGCAGTCGTTTCACTAGTTCGCAATGACATTCTGACGTTTTCATAAAAGGGAGCAAGCTCCCAGATTGCCGCAGTCGTTTCACTCCTGGACGCAAGCTAGATCTTCGATGCGCAATGACATTCACACATTTGAGAGTTCTTACATAAAATTGTTTTCTTGACAATTGCATTTTTATTTGTTATCATATTAAAAAATAGGGGAAAGACTTGTTAATGACAATAAAGGTTCCTGTTAAACCAAAATTTTTAATCATTAAGCTTCGGGCACTTGGAGATGTATTACTTTCAACACCTGTAATTACTACATTGAAAAAGTCATTTCCAGGTTCTGATATTGATTTTGTTGTCTTACAAGAGAATTATGAGCTTGTAAAAAATAATCCTAATTTAAATGAAATATTTATTCTCGACAAGAAATGGGATAAATTACCTTTCGGAAAGCGAATGAAAAAGTATAAAGAATTAAAGAAAAAGATTCAATCAAAGAAATATGATTTCATGCTTGATCTACAGAATAGTCCCCGATCAATCTGGATAGGATTTTTTGCACGAGCAGCAATGAAGATAGGGTACAAGAAACCGCAGAATTTCTTTTATAAAATTCGTTTAAAACAAATTTCAAGAATGCAGCATAATGTTGATGATCTTTTATATTTATTAAATCCAATTTCACCATCGAAAATTTCACGGTATTTAGATATTAATATTCCTGATGAAATAGTTAACACTCTTAAGCGAAAGTTTAATCCGGACGGTTTAGAATATGTTATCATCCATCCCGGAGCAGGACGTCGGCGTCGATTTAAAATGTGGGGGATTGAAAATTTTGTTAAAGTTGCCCGTGAAGTTATTAATTTGGGATATAGAGTATTTATAATCGGTGGACCGGGCGATTCTGATCTAATTCAAGAATTCAAAACTCAGTTAGACGAAACCCCAAAGCTTACATACCTTGATAATAAATTCAACATTACAGAACTTGGCGGCTTCATTAAAAATGCAAAGTTATTTATTGGAAATGACAGTGGTCCCATTCATATTGCAGACGCCTTAAATATTCCATCGATTGGAATTTTCGGTGCCAGTTCCCCGATTCGCTGGGGAGTGATCAAACCACCGCATGTTAATTTATTTAAAGAGATTGGCTGCAATCCTTGTGATAAAGTAAACTGCATTTATAATTCACCAAAGTGTCTTGAAGCGATTACCCCTGATGACGTAATTGATAAATTAAAATTTTTCTTATGATTCAACAACTGAAGAGAGACAGTTTTAATAGTCTTCTCGAGAACTGTAAACTTTGTCCCCGGGAATGCAATGTAAACAGGTTAGCTGGTGAGCTGGGTTTTTGTAAATCGGGAGCGAAGATCAAGGTTGCGAGTTCAGCAATTCATAGAGGAGAAGAACCCCCCATTTCAGGGACTCACGGTTCAGGAACAATCTTCTTCTCTAATTGTAATTCACAATGTGTTTATTGCCAGAATTACCCGATAAGTCAACTGGGTTATGGAACTGAATATTCAATTGAAGAGTTCATAAAAATCCTATTCTCACTTCAGAATAAAGGGGCTCATAATATAAATCTTGTCACCCCGGTTCCATATACCCCAATGATAAAAGAAGCGGTTTATATTGCAAAAAAGAATGGATTAAAGCTGCCGATCATAATGAATATACTGGGCTGGGAATCATTGTACTTTGCTGACCTGGTTCTGGATTTTACAGATGTGTTCCTGGTTGATGTAAGATATGCTGATGATCAACTTGCAGAGAAATATTCCAATATAAAAGACTATGTTTCAATCAATAAAAAATTTCTTAATAAAATTATTGCTGAAATTCCTCAACAGAAATGTGATAAGGATGGAATTATCCAGGCAGGAATTATTATTAGGCACCTGGTTCTTCCAAATAATTTAAATAATTCAATCCAAGCATTAAGAAATTTAAAAGAATGGTTCGGAACTGAAATTTATATATCCTTAATGAATCAGTATTTTCCAGCTTATAAAGCATCAGATTACCCTGAATTAAACAGAAGATTAACAATCGAAGAATGGACCGAAATTCTTACAGAATTTAAAAACTTAGGTTTTAAAAACGGATGGATTCAAGAGTTTGAAACAGATTAAATTATTTTTATTAATCACTATTATATTAATTTCTTTTCATATATTATCTTATTCTGAAAAGGGTACCAACCTAATCCCGGATCTCCAAAAGAAGTGTGAGGATTTAAATGAGGACTTTGAGGGGACAATAATTGTAATGGAACCTGACTCAGGAAGAATCTTTGCAATTTCAAACCCCGGTTTTTCTATTAAATCCCGAATTCAGCCTGGTTCTGTTTTCAAACCCGTAATTGCTTATATTGCATTGGAAAGTATGATGGTAACACCGTTCTATAAGGTTAATTGTAATTATAAATATGAAGTATATAATAAAATTCTCTTTTGTTCCTGGGCAGAAGGACATAAACAAGTTAACATGGAGAAGGCAATTGCAGTTTCATGTAATTATTATTTCTATACCATTGCACGATTAATAGGTGAGGAGAAGATGTTGAGCTATTTTCAGGAATTAGACTTAGATAAAAAAACCGATATTGATATTGAAGGCGAGGTTAAAAACAGTATTCCAAAACAACTTGATGAGATTGAATTAGCAAATATTGGAATCGGAGTTAACTCCGAATTATTACTAACTCCAATTAAGATTATGCAAATAATGAATATCTTTCCTGCAAACGGGAAGTTAGTCAAACCAGTTTATTATTCCAACTCAAAAAAGCATATTCAAAAACAAGTAAAATTTATGCATAATGAAAACAGTCCAATTTTAAATGGAATGAAACGATCTGTTGAGGTGGGAACTTCAAAAGGTTTGAATTTGAAACCATTTAAAGTAAGCGGTAAAACCGGAACTTCACCCATTGACAATTCTAACCTTAGAGATAACTGGGCACTATTCTTTGGTTTTTATCCATATAATAACCCTGAAGTTTCAATTCTGGTAATTGTAAAGGGCGGGTATGGTTCTACCGACGCCGTACCAGTCGCAAGGTCTGTGTTTTTAAAATATTTCGAGATAAAAGAATATTCTAAGGAGCTTGTTCGATAACTCCATTTGTCATTGCGAAGGAGGAGTATTGCGACGACTGCGGCAATCTAAAGTTTTTCTTTA
>DAOVMD010000391.1 GCA_030630935.1 Candidatus Mcinerneyibacteriota bacterium
AAGACCCTTGATCTTCTCCTTTTCAATTGACAACTGAAGTTTTCCGGATGATATCTTATTTAACGATGTAGAAAATTTCTGAAGTGAATCATGGACTTCATTAAAAATTGAATTCTGCTCACCGTATTTCTTCTTCATTCCAATAAATAAATTCCCAATCAATTCTAAAGTTACAAAATTCTCCATTATTGTATTTTGAAATTTAGTTAAGCAAATATCAATATTCTTCAAATTATTATAAACATCTTCAGATGAGATCGCTTCATTTACCAGGTGATGCTCCTGTTCCTTCCAAACACTATCAACAATAATCTCTCCGAGTGGATTAAGATCAAGAAACTTAACATTTTTCTGGGAAACAATTATCTCTTCACCGTTACCGAGAACGATTAAGGGTTTCAAAGCTAAAATATCCTTTTCAAGTTCAATATAATATGTTTCGAGTTCCTTCCTTGAGAAATCCATATTGGTTCCTTTATCTATTCTCTTATCAATTTCAGGGTTGGAGAACCTGAAATCATTATCAGCATTCGCAATTGAATCAGAATGAAATAGAGTATGGAATAAACCGTCAAAGGATGGAGTATCATTAATGAAATTAATTAAAAACATCTCACTTTCACCTTTTGAAAGCCTGGATAAGTAATCATTCCAGGAAAGTGAATTGACTTCCAGGCTAATTCCGGTTTTGGCCAATTCATCTTTTATCCTCTCACCAATCTCACTTCTTATTTCAGGAATGTCAAGGGTAAATTTTATAGTTTCATTATACCCGGCTTCTTCAAGGAGTATCCTGGCTTTCGGCCGATCAATACTGGTAATATCTTCTAACCTTGCACGGGTAAGTAGAGATGGAGGAATGATTTGCTTATATGGTTTATAATTATATCCGGATAGAATCCACTCCCTGTCAAGGCTTAAATCAATCGCTTCTTTAACCCTCAGGTCGTTTATTAGCGATTCCTTCTCAGTATTGAATCCCAGAAAACAAATCGAGTGCTGGGCTTTCTTAAGAACATTTCCAAATTTCTCTAATGTCGGTTTATCATCTATATTAATAAAAATATGATCAAGCTTACCATCTTTAAATTGCTCAATTTGAACTTTCTTATCCGGGATAAATTTCACACTGAGAATATCTATTGGAGGACGACCAAGGAAATATGTCTCGTTAGCTTCAAGTATAAGCTCCTTACCTTTTTTCCATTCCTTAAATTTAAATGGACCCGTCCCGATATTAGGAATTAAATTCCCTTCATCATCTAACTTAACAATATGTGTCTGAACAGTAGCAAGTTCTTCAAATAAAAAATTATGCGGATTATTAAGTTTAATTCGAATCCGGAAATCGTCAATTATCTCTAAACCCGTTATATCAGGAGCCTCTCCCAAGCGAAAATCATCAAGACCCTGGACATAATTTAAAACAATTGAGTAGTTGGAATTATTCTTGGGATTTAATAATCTCTCGAAAGATAATTTGATATCCTTTGCTATTAATGGTGAGCCATCATGAAAATAAATATTCTTCCTTATATTGAATAATATTGATTTCCCATTATCAAACGTGAAATGAGACTCAATTATTGAAGGTTTAACCATCCCAACATTATTAAAATTCATCAAGCCATTATAAATCAGCTTTATTAAATTACCATTTTCAAGATCTCTCATATAAATTGGATCCAAACTCTCAGGCTCATGATTGCACGAGAACGTATAGATTAGTTCTGAATCACTTTTAAATTCAGAAAGCCAATCAGAAGAATATTTGGTCATCTCACTTAACGCAGTAAGATTATTCCGAATCTCCTTTGAAATGATACTCTGTTGATCTACTTTTAAAGTCGCGGTCTCAGATGTGAAAATTATCATGTCAAATACCTTCTTCAATTCCTCGTTCTTCAACCGGAGAATCTCCTTCAACTCAGATTGAACTTCAACTGCACTGTTTATATTCTTTGTTAGGGTCTGAAGATCAGAATATAATTCTACGATGATCTTCAGGTCGCGCTGAATCTCAACTGAATACTCACCGCTTTTTGTTAAGCCGTCAAATATATCCTC
Source organism: Candidatus Mcinerneyibacteriota bacterium (assembly GCA_030630935.1). Classification (GTDB taxonomy): domain Bacteria; phylum AUK180; class AUK180; order JAQVHJ01; family JAQVHJ01; genus DAOVMD01. The sequence continues at coordinate 2,068 of DAOVMD010000391.1, forward strand.
GGTTAAATCCGAAACTTCTGTAGCGCGAGTGTGAATCCGTTTAATCATTGAATTAATATCATCAGCAACTTTAATCGAGTTATCTGCTAAATCCAGATTACTCTCTGCAATAACTGCAAAGCCCTTACCCTTATCACCGGCTTTTAAGGATTTGATAGAAGCATTTATGGAAAGTTGATTTATTGCACGTGATAAATTATTTATATTCTTTGATTTATTCTCAATCTTTAAAGTTTGTTTTGTTAAATTCTTAAACTTTGACCTGAAATCATCAAGTAACTTATTAATATTGGAAAGATTATTAACGGTATATGTAATTGAATTTATTCCCTTCTCAACCGATTTGAAAGCGTCATCCGATTCAATTGTAATCTGCTCTGCAGTATTAGAAATATTAAGGGTGATCTTGGAAACCTCTTCAAGGGCATTTACTATCTCTTCCAAAATATCAGATTCAAGAAACCCAACTTCATTGATCTTGATCAGGTTGGCAACAAAATCTTTGTTTATCCTTAGAAAATCTGAAATTGTAACATCTATCTTCTTAATGAAAATCGATAATTCACTTGAAAAATTGGGCATGTTTCTATTCTTTCATCTTTAGTTTGTTAAATTCCTCTTCTATCTTCTCAACAAGCTCGGTAACATATTCTATATCTAAATTCTTAATATATGAGAGATCATTAAAAAATTCTTCAACTTCTGAATAGCCATTCCGGTAATATTCGAGACCTTGAAATAACATCTCAAGCTTATCTGCTGCATAAACTACTCGGGATTCAAGGGTCTCACGTTTATTATACTCATCTATTAATTCAATATATTCCGAATATCCATCCTTGAATAAAAGCTCAAATGCGTTGTGCTCTGACTCTAATTTCGCAGATTCTGTTAGAATTTCCATTGTCTCTTTTGGTATGTCGGTGAGGATACTTTCTCCTAAATCATGAACTATTGAGATTTTTAGAGCCTTAACGATATCTAAACCTGAAATGACTTCTGATAAAAATAATGTGATTAAATTAACCCGGTATGAATGATCTGAGATGCTTTCAGGATTAGGGACCCCACGGAATATCCAACCATTCCTTGGGAGATTTTTCAACCTTCCGGCGTATTTTATTATATTAATAAATTGGTCAATTTCCATGGCTTTCCTTATTATATATTAACTTATAAGTATAACATAATATAATATACTAGTCAAGAAAATAATAGTTTCGCCAGCGATTCCGCAAAATGGATAATAATACACCCCATTTTTAGAAAATCCATCGGAGGAATTCAAGATTCATAATGAAATCACAGTTTTAGGGCCTTAAAAATAGGAGGCGTGATCTAATATATTCAAAATAAATTACTACA
>DAOVMD010000080.1 GCA_030630935.1 Candidatus Mcinerneyibacteriota bacterium
CAGTGATTCAGAGCAAGTCAAGAAGGGGTTAGAGCTTTCCAGGGAATTGATTAGTGGTGGTGAATACTCTGAAGATTTTGTAGAGTTATTAACATCCTTATTTTTCACAGATGTTTATGATTATCCTGAATTACGTAAAAATGTTGAAGAAGCAGCTTGTCTTATTGGTTCATTTGGTGATCAGGTTGTTCCGGCACTTTTGAAGTCAATAGATTCTGCTGATGCAAAGGCAGCGTTTTATTTTGCATTATCCATAGGTAAGATTGGTTATTCTGCAGTTCAGCAAGTTCTTCAAAAGTTATTAACGACTCAATCAAATTTTATCCGGGCTCTTTTAATCTTTGCACTTGGCAAGGTTAAGGATTCACGAATAAAGATAATAGTTCCTGATATAATTGTATATTTAGAGGATTACGATTCTGAGATTCGAGATTCAGCAACTCGAGCAATGGGTAAGTTCTTTGAAGTTATCAAAGTAAACGAAATTTCCCGGGAAGAAGTTTTACTTGTTTATACGAGGTTACGGGATTTAATTAAAGATCCAGAGAGTAAAATAAGAGCGAAGGCGTTACATTCCCTGGGTAAGATGTTGGATTTTGGTTTTTTATCAAATGAAAATGTTGAGGAGTTGGAAGGTATTATAATGAAGATTCTAGGGAAGGATAAAATTGCTGTTTGGGACCCTGTTTTTATTGTCAGGAAGGAAGCTGATTTTTTATTCCCAAAGATTAAGAATTATTTCAAAAAATAATCAAAGGAGGTATGATGAAATTTTTTATTGATACAGCAAATATTGATGAGATTCGGGAAGCTAATTCCTGGGGTGTCATTGATGGAGTTACTACGAATCCCAGTTTAATTGCGAAGGAAGGCCGTGATTTTGTTGAGGTCATTAAAGAGATCACTTCAATCGTTGACGGACCTATTAGTGCGGAAGTTATTTCAGAGGATTCAGAAGGGATGATAAAAGAAGCACGACCGCTATCCAAGCTGCATAAGAATATAATAATTAAAATTCCTATGACAGTTGAAGGGATGAAGGCGGTTAAGGTTTTATCTGCGGAAGGGATCAAGACAAATGTCACTTTGGTTTTCTCTCCTGTTCAAGCACTCATTGCGGCGAAAGCCGGGGCTACGTATGTGAGTCCATTTGTCGGACGTCTCGATGATATTTCACATTATGGTATGGATTTAGTACATAATATCTTAGAGATATTTGATAATTATGGTTATTCAACTGAGATTATTGCAGCCAGTATCAGGCACCCGATCCATGTACTTGAATCAGCCCTTGCCGGCAGTCACATTGCAACAATTCCATTTTCAATTTTAAAGAAGCTATTTAATCACCCGTTAACTGATAAGGGCATTGAAAAATTCTTATCAGATTGGGAAAAATTAAAATAACAGGAGGAAACTAAGATGGTATTAAAAACTAGAATAATTATTATACTTTGTTTCTTGATAGTTTTTATCCCTATCATTTCGTCTGCCGGAACTTTTGAAGATGTCAAGGAAACTCATTGGGCGTATAAATCCGTGGAGTCACTTGCAGCAAAGGGCATTGTAAAAGGTATTCCCCAGAATAATAAACTTTATTATAAAGGGAACAAGTATATGACCCGGTTTGAATTTTCGGTAGCATTGAATAATGCAATAAATTATATGATGGAGAGGAGTGGTGGAGAACCTATGCTTATTGAACTGGAGACTTTAGAAGTTCCTACAAAGTTACCGACCCTTGAAGAACCGCCTCCTGTTCCTTCAGATCCCAAGATATTCAAGCTGGATAACACAGAATTAGCAAATCTTGAACAATCAATAAAAAATCTCAGTACCAAGGTAAATATCCACGAGAAAGATCTTCTTGAGATGGGTAAGCGTGTTCAAGCCCTTGAAGAAGCTGCCTATACCGATAAACCAGCGGGTTCTAATGATAAAACTTTCTGGATGGCGACCGGTGCATTGATTTGTTCAGTTGCAGCATTACTTATAGCAATAGGTAAATAAAATAATATGAAGGGTTTAATTTTAAGTGGTGGTAAGGGTACAAGATTAAGGCCTATTACTTTCACTTCAGCGAAGCAATTGGTTCCTGTTGGGAATAAACCAATTTTATTTTATGGAATTGAGGCACTTGTTGCATCCGGAATAAAAGAGATTGGAATCATTGTAGGTGATACACATAAAGATATCAAAGCAGCAGTAGGTGATGGTTCGAAATGGAATATTAAGGTGACCTATATTCAGCAAGATGCTCCGAGAGGTTTAGCACATGCAGTTATGATCGCAGAAGATTTTATGGATGGTAACGATTTCGTAATGTACCTTGGAGATAATATGATAATGTCCGGGGTTCAAGAGTTCATTGAGGGTTTTAATAAAGCGAAACCTGATGCGAGTATTTTGCTTGCTCATGTTCCTAACCCATCTTCATTTGGTGTTGCAGAATTAGATGGTGAAAAAGTTGTTAAATTAGTTGAGAAGCCCAAGGAACCAAAGAGTGATCTTGCACTTGTTGGGGTTTATTTATTCAGTAATGAAATATTCAAGGCGGTTAAAAGCATTGAGCCTTCCCCGCGTAATGAACTTGAGATAACGGATGCAATTCAATGGTTAATTGAGAATAGTTATAATGTCAGCTTCACAATAATCAAGGGCTGGTGGAAGGATACCGGGAAATTGAATGATATGCTTGAAGCAAACAGGATGGTTCTTGATACTATCCAAACTGAAATCAAAGGTAGTATATCTGAAGATTCTGAGATTCATGGCAGGGTTAGGATTGCCGATAATGTTGAGGTTAAGAATTCAATTATTCGGGGTCCAGTAGTTATTGGTGAAGGTACAAAGATAATAAATTCTTATATTGGACCATACACTTCTATTTCAGAAGGTTGTTATATTAATGAGAGTGAGATTGAACATTCAATTATTTTGCAGAACTCACGAATCGATTCAATTGAAACCAGGATAGAAGGAAGTTTATTAGGCAAGAACGTGAAGGTGTCTAAGTCAAAGAGTAAACCGCGTTCAAACCGATTTATGGTAGGGGATAATTCGGAAATTATAATTCTATAATAGGAGATGTGAATGATTGACGGTGTAAAAGTTAAGAAATTAAAAGTGATTCCTGATGAACGAGGAAATCTGATGGAGATTTTCAGGAATGATGATGAGTTTTTTGAAAACTTTGGTCAGGTTTATTTGACGACTGCATATCCCGGAGTTACCAAGGCCTGGCATTTTCATAAGGACCAGACCGATCATATGACTGTTATAAAAGGGATGATGAAGATAGTTCTTTATGATGATAGGGAAGACTCCCCGACTAAGGGTGAGATCAATGAATTCTTTGTAGGAGTCCGGAATCATGTTCTAGTCCGGATCCCTAAAGGGATTTATCATGGTTTCAAGTGTATCAGCACAGACGAAGCACTTGTTATTAATATTCCCGATAAGACATATAATTATAAAACTCCCGATGAGTTCAGATTAGATCCGCATAAGAATGATATTCCGTATAATTGGGATAGAAAAGACGGTTAAGGAGTTATGAAATGAGAGTATTAGTAACCGGTGGTGCAGGATTTATTGGAAGTAATTTTATTCGGCTTGTGTTTGAGAAGTTTACGGATTGGGAAATAATTAATCTTGATAAATTAACTTATGCGGGTAATCCTGAAAACATTAAGGAGTTTGAAGGTCAGAGCGGGTATACGTTTATTCAGGGTGACATCTGTGATTCTGAATTGATTGATGAGATATTTAAGAAAGGAATTGATGCAGTCTTTAATTTTGCTGCAGAGACTCATGTTGATAGATCAATCATGTATGGCGGTGATTTTATTCAGACAGATGTTTTTGGAACATTTGTTCTCTTAGAAGCAGCGAAGAAATATGGGATAGGCCGGTTTATCCAGATATCGACTGATGAAGTTTACGGTAGTATTAAGGAAGGGTCATTCAAGGAGACCGATGCGTTAAATCCTTCGAGCCCATACTCAGCAAGTAAACTTGGTGCGGATCGCCTGGCTTATGCTTATCATGTTACTTATAAGCTTCCTATAATTGTAACCAGGTGTTCAAATAATTATGGGCCTTATCAATACCCGGAAAAGTTTATACCGTTATTTATTACACATGCAATTGAAGGGAAGGATCTCCCATTATACGGGGATGGAACAAATGTGCGCGATTGGATTTTTGTACAGGATCATAATGAAGCATTGATATTTGTATTTGATAAAGGGATAGATGGAGAAGTATATAATATTGGTGCAAAAAATGAATTTCCTAATCTGGAGATTGCACATAAGATATGTGAGCTTCTTAAGAAACCAAAGGATTTAGTGAAATTAGTAAAAGACCGTCCGGGTCATGATGCAAGATATTCAGTTGATATTTCAAAGATAAAGGCACTTGGTTGGGAACCTAAAAAGAGCTTTGAAGAGGGCATGAAAGAGACAGTTGAATGGTATAAGGCCAATCCGGACTGGTGGGAAAAAATTAAGAGCGGTGCGTTTAAGGAATATTACGAAAAGTGGTATAAAGACAGGTAGTAGGAAGCCGAGGCTCTTTGATAATAAGGTTCTTTTTAAAGCGAGATTGCCACGTCACTTTGCTCCTCGCAATGACAATCAGATGTTCTTTTAACAAGCGAGATATCGCTTGTATCCGAAGCATCGATTGGCATCGATGCATTCCAAAATAGATTGCCGCGTTTTGCTTTAGCGCGTGGCTGGAGTGGAACGGAAGTCATCCCGACGCTTCGGGACAATGACATTATAACGTTTGATTATTACCAGACAATATTAATTATATTTATTAATATAAATAAAAGCAGGTTTAAATTTGGCAGATGAATTCTCAAAAGAACAGTATGAAAAGATTTTAAGTGTTTTTAAACGATACCTCCCTCCGAGAATAGTTGAGAAGATTTTAGCAAACCCTGATGAAGTAACGGTTGAAGCTGAGCGTAGAAAAGTTACAATTATGTTTGCTGACATCAGCGGTTTTACCACACTTTCCGAGAAGCTTGATCCTGAAGAAGTAATCAATATCATGAATGATTTTTTTAATAGAATGGTTAAGATTATCGATAAATATGGCGGAACAATTGATAAGTTTATGGGAGATGCCCTGCTTGTTCTTTATGGAACTCCCGTTGCTCATGAAGACGATCCTGAACGTGCTGTTCGGACAGCGATTGAGATGCAGGATGAGATGGAGATATTTAATAATTCACGGTCTGCAGTACAGAGACGGAAGTTTCCGCTCCAGATGACGATTGGAGTTAATACCGGGTTGGTTGTTGCGGGGAATGTTGGTTCAGAGACCCGAATGGAATATACTGTTATGGGAGATAATGTAAACCTTGCCGCTAGAGTTGAAGGTCTCGCCAATCCCGGTGAGATTATGATAACGGAATATACTCAGAAAAGCTTATCGGAGATGATAAAGGTTCGTGACCTTGGTGAGATAAAAGTAAAAGGAAAGAAGCATCCTGTCGGGATGTTTAAGATTCTTGGGATAGGTGAGGATGCTGAAATTGTTCATGCGGACATCCAGCAGATTTTTGTAAACAGGGAAGAAGAATTAAAAACCCTTGAAACATATTATAAAAACCTGGTAAAACATAATTTTGGTGGGGGTCTATTATTAAAGGGAGATACAGGTGTTGGTAAGACGGCATTATTGAAAAAGTTTTTCAAGGAAAAAGATAATGTTGAACAGATACAAATTCCCGCGGATACATTTAATAAAAATATTCCTTATTCAGTAATTCTGAAACTTCTTAAAAAGATTTTTAAGATTTCGAGTAAGGATTCACAATTAAAAATAAAAGAGAAGATCCTGAAGGAATTAACAGTTCTCGGTCGGGATCTTTATGAATCAATTACGTATATTGATCCGTTATTCGGGTTCGAGACGGAGAAGGAAGAGAACCTTACACCTGAACAGAGGAAGTGGAAGATATTTGATACTATCAGTAATATCTTAATTAGGAAAGCAACTTTTAATAAGTTCATAATTGCGGTTGATGATTTTAATTTTGCAGATGATTTATCTCGTGAATTTTTTGATGTTTTATTCTTAATGATCTCTGATAACCCAATCCTGATTCTTCTGACTTCAAAGGTGGATATTCCGCTCAGTTCAATTGATGATGGAATCATAGAGATATTAGATATCGAAGGAATGAGCGAAGAGAATGTCGGGGATATTATTAACCTGTACCTTAAAACTGATTATTCCCCGGAAGATTTTATAAATAAGATCTTTAAAATTTCTCACGGTAACCCACTCTTTGTTCTTCAGCTTATGGATAACTTATTGGAGGAAGGATTAATCGAGATTAAAGATAACAAACTCTTCCTGACAAAACCTTTGAACGAAATTAAAATTCCGGATGATGTAAATACAATTGCACTTTCCAAGATTGATGCATTACCGGAAAACCACAGAAAATTCCTGCAATATGCATCAGTATTCGGTAACCTTTTCGACGGTCAGATAGTTGGGAAAATGGTGAATTTTAAACCCGGTCGAATAGTCGGCAGCTTGAGAGTCCTGGAAGAGAGAGGTTTTGTTATTCCATCGGGGAAGGAAGATTACTACGCGTTTATCCACTCAACTATACAGGAAGCAGCGTATGAAACGTTATTGAAAGGTAAACGTGCCCAGCTTCATAGTGCCCTTGGTAAGATATATGAAGAAAAGTTCAAGGACAAAATATTTGAGAATCTGGAAGTCCTGGCATTTCATTTTGGGAGAAGTAATAATTACAAAAAGGGGATTGATTATCTTCTTCAAGCTGCAGAGAAAGATAAGGAACTTTATGCAAATTTGCAGGTGATAGAATATTGTACTCAAGCCTTGGAGAATTTGAAGAAGATTTCAAGAACAAAGAAAACTATAAAAAGAAAATTAAATATTTTTCAAATGCGGGGTGAGATATATAAATTAATCGGGCAAACCAATCGTGCATTAGAAGATTTTGAAGAAGGATTAAAGTTATCAAAAAAATCAAGTAACAAAAAATTACCCCTTATTTTTTTAAATTGGTCTGCCTCAACAACATTTTCAATTGGCGAATTAAATAAATCTGAAAAATCATATAAAGTTTTATTAAAAGAATCAGAAGCAATAAAAGATTTAGAACAAAAGAGTTATGCTCTTATAGGTTTAGGTGCAATTTATGAAGAACAGGATTTAGATAAAGCAGAAAAATTCTATTTAGAAGCCTTAGAAATCAGTAAAGAAATTAATAATCTTAGTGGAATTTCAGATTGTATTAATCAGATTGGATTTATATATGTAAAAAGGGGCAATTTAACAGATGCTTTAAGTAAATATGGTGAAGCATTGAAGCTACAGATTGAATTAAAAGACAAAGTCAAAGAAACCAAAATTTTAAATAATATAAGCATGATTTATGCCCAAAGGGGAGATTTAACTAAATCCAATGAATTTTATTTTAAAGCTTTAGATATATTAAGGGATATTGGAGATAAATCTTTTGAAGCAACCATTTTACAGAATCTCGGTTCAAATTTTCTAAACCTAGGTAAATTTACTGAAGCAAGGAAATATTTTGAGGATGCTAAATATATTTCAAAATTAGTTAAAGATGAAACTTCCCACGCAATAATTTTAAATCAATTGGCAATGTTAGAAGAAGAGATGGGTAATTATAAGACAGCTGAAGAACATTATCAAAACGGCAATAAGATAGCAACCAAGTTAAATATTGAAGTTTTTATATTGATCTTTCAGGGTAATATTGGAATAATGAAATCTTATGGAGGAAAGATAACAGAAGCAGAAAAAATTCTAAAGGAAACTATTAAAAAAGCGAAAGATGCAAATGCAACTGTTTACGAGATTTTTTTTGAATTTTATCTTGCACAGAATTATTTTTATAAAGGTGATTTTAAAAAGTCATTAGATTTAAATAATAAAATCTCTAAGATTCTTGAAAAGGAAGAAAACTTCGATTTAAAATGTAATAATAAAATTTTGAAGTTTGAGATATATTCATTTCTTGGTATCTTAAAAAAATATAAAAAGGATTTACTAAATTTTTATAATGAAGTTGAAACCGCAGGCTTTTCAAAGGTGATTCCAAAGATAAAATTATTGAAATCCAAACTATTTCTTGAAGAGAAAAAGCAGGTCGAAGCAATTAAAGAGATTATGGAAGTAAAAGATTATGCCATTGAAAAATCGGATAATTATATCCTGGCAATTGCTTTAAACCGTTTATATAGCTTAGGAAAAGTAAAGAAAGAAGAACTAAAAGTTTCCCTTGAATTTTTAAAATCGCAGAAAATTGACTGGCTTCTTCTTGAAATCTATACGAATTTTGCAAAGAGTGGAGATAAAGAAATAATTAAAGAAATTAAAAAGATAATTTCAAAGTCTGAGCACTTAATAAGCAGATATAAAGTAGAGTTAAGATTAGCAAGTGTTTCGGATGAGTTTAAGAAGGATAAGGACAGCTTAATTAAGAAAATTAAAAAATCAATAGAGGGAACCGGGTTAGAATTTAATCCTGAAATATATGGTGTGAAATGAAAAATCAACAGAATGATAAGATTGAGTTATTAGAACATATCCCTTTATTCAAGGGATTATCGTATGAACAGATGCTTGCGATTGCGAATGTCGCATTCTTCAAGACATATACTGAAGATGATATCATTATCGCGGAGAATGTTCCGAGCCGTTTTCTTTATATTATCTGTTCAGGTCAGGTGAAGATTTTAAAGAGTTCGAAGAGCGGGAAGATAAAGATACTTGGTTTCCTTACTGCAGGTGATTTTTTCGGTGAGATATCTCTCTTAACTGATTATAATCCTTCTGCAACAGTACAGTGTAAAGTAAAGACAAAACTTCTCATCCTGGGTCGTGAAGATTTTTTAAATTTGATAAAAGGTAATTTTGAAATTACACAAAGAATACTTGCAGAGACAAGTAGACGTCTGTATCATGCTGATATTGATATTGTTGATTTAAGTTTTGAATCAATTTTACATAGATTTATAAGTACGATTCTTTTACTTGCCAAGAAAACCCACGAAGTAGAATCAAACCAGAAGATAATAGATATTCCTTTGACACATAAAGAAATGGCAGAGATTATTGGAACACGTAGAGAATTAATCACAAAAATTTTGAGCAAGCTGAAGAAGGATAAATATATTGAGATTTCGAGAGATAGAAGAATAAAGATAATTGATGTTAAGGGAATCAAGAGACTTATGAGATAATAGCGAAGCGATCGCTTCGCAAGTAAGAATGAACAATGAAAAATGAATAAGTAAAAATTATTTGTGTTAATTATTCTACTACTTTTGTTTAGAGCGATTAGTGCTTAAATGAACTAAAGAATGCGATTTGAACTGCCCCGAAGTAAATTCGGGGTAAATTCCGACCATGAAGAAAAAACAAAGAAAACAAAAATAAATATATTTCTTTAGCAGGTCGACGATCAGAGAAAGGAGATTGAGTTTATCCCGTTTTTTTTCGGGGACACGAAGTGCATCGGGAGAACTTAAGAGTAAGGAACCACGTAGGGTTCCCTATTAAAAAACTAACGAAAACTAAGAAAAACAAAAAG
>DAOVMD010000413.1 GCA_030630935.1 Candidatus Mcinerneyibacteriota bacterium
AAAAAAATTTTTTAATTATCCTTTCAAAGACCAAAGAATTGTATCCCAAACAAAGTAGGGGCATTGTTTGCTCTCGCAAACAACAATTTCAAGACCGAGATATCAGAGAATAGAAAAGGATTTAATTTTAATTATTCATTTCGGGTTTCCCGATTTAATTTCATATCCCTGAAATTGATCGGGATCACTGCATTTCGTTTGTGACGTGCCAAAGAATTTGAGACGTTATTTATAAGACACTCCCCGTTAGGGGAGCACCCATGAACCACTATTTCGGGTTCAGGGCTAAAGAACTCAAACGGATTACACAAACTGATGTTTTCGGGAGAAACATCCAGTTAGATGCTTGACAAAATTCTAATCCTATGATATACTTAACTATCAATATAATGGAGTAGGTATGAAGATTTTTATATCAGTTGACGCCGAAGGAATCTGCGGGGTTTCATCCTGGCATGAGACTATACCGAAAGACCCTGATTACAACAGGTTTCGTGAACTTGTCACTGATGAAGTTAACGTGGTTTGTTCTGCAATTCGTGAAGTTTCTCCAAGGGCAGAGATAGTAGTATGTGATTCTCATGCCATGGGAGAGAATTTATTCGTTAACAAATTAATTAAAGATATTTATTTAGTCCGGGGTTTTCCCAGACAGTATTATATGATGGAGGGGCTTGACTCTTCATTCGACGGGGTAATATTTCTTGGATATCATGCGATGATCGGTTCACTGCGTGGAGGTATGGACCATAGTTATTCATCATCCACGGTTTATTCAATTAAAGTAAACGGGAAGGAATACGGTGAGACGGATTTGAATGCAGTTTTTGCAGGTTATTATAAGGTACCGTTGTTATTAGTTTCAGGGGATGACGTTTTAATTAAAGATATTAAGAAGAGATATAAACAGGTTACCATCGTTTTGACTAAGAAAGGTATCTCCCGATTTTCAAGTAAGTCACTTCCATTGAACAAAGTGCATAGTGATTTAAGAATTAAAACTATAACTGCAATAAATAATATTAAGAAGAGTAAGCCGATTTTTATAACTCCGGAATATAGAGTTGAGATAAAATTTAATAATACGGTTCAAGCTGATGTAGTATCTTTATTGCCGCAGTTAAAGAGAATTGATGGGCGAACTATCAAGTTCAAGATTTCTGATTATAGAGATTTTTATTCAATGTTCATGGCGATAATACTTCTTGCTGCTACAACAAAAACAATGGGTTAAAATTAGGTGTTAATATGAATTTAAAGCAATTAGAGAAATATTTAAATGATTATTTAAGAGTGAAGGAAATTTCTGATTCATCCCAGAATGGCCTTCAGGTTGAGATGAAAGGCCCGGTTAACAGGATAGGTTTAGCGGTTGATGCTTCATTGGAAACTTTTCGAAAAGCAAAGAAGAAAAACGTAAATTTAATACTTGTCCATCATGGTTTATTCTGGGGTCAGCCAATTGAAATAACGAAATTATTCTATAAAAGGATTTCATTTTTAATTAAGAATAATATTGGACTTTATGCTTCACATCTTCCTCTGGATATGCATCCGGAAGTTGGGAATAATGCTCAGATTGCAGAAAAGTTAAACCTATCAAATTTAAAGTTTTTTGCTGACTATCACGGGAGTGATATTGGTATATTGGGTAATCTACCAAAAACTCTAACATACAGAAGTTTTATTAAGAACTTAAAGAAAGTTTTTAAGACCGATTTCAAGATCCTGCATTTTGGAAAAGCTAAGGTTAAGAAGATTGGTATTATAAGTGGTGGTGGTGGTTCTTTTGTCGAGGCCGCCGCCCAAATTGGAGTTGATGTATATTTAACAGGTGAGATTTCTCATAGTAGTTATCATTCAATAAAGGAGTATGGTTTAAACTGTGTATTTGGCGGTCATTATTTCACTGAAACATTTGGAGTGAAAGCTTTAGGGAAGCATTTAAAGAAAAAATTTAATTTAACAACGATATTTTTAGATTCACCAACAGGAATGTAAACATGACATGGCAGAATTCAAATAAGCTTTACCGGAACTTAATAAGAAATTTAAACGAGACCAATGTATTACTTGAGAAGTTAGAAGATTTCAATATTGACCTGGATAATATCAAAAGATTATTCCGGGAAGATCTGGATGGGATAAAGGACTTTGACAGTATTCTTGATAATATGAATACTTTTTTCAAAGTGCTGAAGAAAGTGATTAATGAAAGGGAACAATTGAAATCCGAGCTCAAGATTGCCGAACAGATTCAAGAAACCCTAATTCCTGATGAAGCTCCTGAGATTGAAGGTTTTGATATCTACCCTTATTTCAAGGCTGCGCGTGTGGTGAGCGGAGATTATTACGATTTTATTCCCATCTCAAATAATTTAATGGGACTTACGATTGCGGATGTTTCAGGTAAGGGTCTGCCGGGCTCACTGGTTATGTCAATGGTTAGGAGTGTTCTTCGTTTTGAAAGCAGGCAGAATCCGTTTCCCAGCATGGTTCTGAGAGAAGTTTGTAAGGTAATTGCCCAGGATTTAAGACCCGGTATTTTTATCACAATGGTTTATGCAATTTTGAATACTGTTTCAAAATCCATTTCAATGGTCAGCGCAGGTCATAATCCGGTGTTATTATACCGGAGTAGCGAAGAGGAGATTATGGAGATTAAACCCAAGGGAGTTGGGATTGGGATTGGTGATGAGAAATTCTTCGAGAAACACCTTTTTGAAGAGAAATTTTTCTTGCAGAGCGGGGATATCCTTTTCTTTTATACGGATGGTTTGAACGAAGCGATGAATGAGAAGGATGAAGAATTTGGTTTGGAAAAGGTTAAAGATATCATTCTCCAAAATGCCGAAAAATCTTCGAAAAAAATAATTGAACTCATTACAGAACAAGTCGATAAATTCAGGGGTGATGCCCCACAGAACGATGATATTACATTGCTATGCCTGAAAACAAAATGAGAGTTAAATATATATTTATTTCCCTTTTAATGTTTTGCTTGTTTTCCGGAACAAGTGCTTATGAAGATATTATTCAAGATCCGATACTTCATAATAAATTAGAATATTATTCCGGAATTTTAGATTTTAATTCTACAGAATGTATTTATTCTAATCCGGCAAATTTAGCTTTCCAAAAAGCTTATGTTTTTGAATTAGGAAGATTTTCAAGCAACCATAAGGTAAAATATATTAGAGAAGAACACCGTT
>DAOVMD010000406.1 GCA_030630935.1 Candidatus Mcinerneyibacteriota bacterium
AACCAAATGTATATGTAATCCCAAGACCGGTATTATAAGTATATTGTGTAGCTAAAGCCTTTCTTCTCAGTAAGACTTCTTCTTCTGTCGCACCACCCTTTGGTAAGGAAATCTGGTCATGAACCGCACCAACATTGGCCCAGTAATTCAATGAAAGCCCGCGTGATAACCGGAGATTAACACTGAAATTGAAATTTGAACTATTCAAGTCAAAATCATGTAAATAATGAATCCCTGATAACATACACCAGATATTTCCCCAGGTTTGAGTATTGGAATAAACAATCGCTAATGACTCAGAAATCAGATGCTCTTCAACCTCATCATAAATGGTCTCTTCTAAATACCAATTGTTAACTGAATGGATTTTATACCTGAACTTGAACGTATGCACTGTTGTTTCGGAATATGGAAAGATATTATACTCAAAACCCGTACTAAGCCGACCGGCCAGATCAATATTATTATAGGTACTTGTATTACCAAAAATCTCAACTACCCAACCCCAGTGATCTCCTAAACTTAAAACATACCTGGTAAAGCCTTCTTTGGATTCAAAAATACTTTCATATTCAAAATAATCAAAGTCATAATAATTCTTATGATAATTATAATTATACCAGAGCGAAAACTTATGTTTTAGAGTAACTCTGGTAGCTGAAACGTTCCCGTTATAATTCAATTCATACGAATTCTCCTGACCATTCGTGTTGCCGTTTAATGAAATTGAAAATACCCAATTATTCCAGGGGTCAGTTATCTCTTCAACTACTCGCGGTGCTGTATAAGTGATTGAAATATTATCCGAAATCGGTGTGTTTGCAACAAATGGCAGAAGACCTTTCTTGATCTTATCCAGTAATCCATCCCTGACTTCTGAAACCGTATCATCGGTTGAAGTAAAATGAAGAATGGAAAATTCAGTGCCGGCATAACTATTCTTACCAATAAACTGAAGCGTATATTCCCGACCGCCGCTGCCTGTCTGCTGGGCTGTTATTAATAAATGAATATCTGCTTCATTCTTCTCAATTACATAATTTACAAATGTTATCTGTGTCTTAATGAAATTCGTGTCGATATATGTATGCGCATCAAGATATAACTTCGGAGCAATATCTCTAATATTACCTACCTCCAAATCTTCACTTGAAAATACACAGGGTAAAGATAATATAAATATTAACATTAAAACTATCAGCATTCTCCTCATACTAATCTCCATATTTTTTTCTTTCTTACTTAAGGATAATTAAAAAGGTTACACTAAGAAACATCGCTCTTAACAAAAGCATTGTAATTAATAAAGCAAAATCATTCTTCATTGTTCATTCTTCTTTCTTACTTCTTCATTGTGAAGCGTTAGCAAAACTATTTTTTTTCAAATTTAATTTTATGGTTTTTAAAATCCATATCGATCAATATTGTATCACCCTTCTTGAATTCGCCCTTTAATATTTTATTTGCAATTGGTTGAGTTACCAACTTTTCAATTGTTCTCTTCAATGGACGAGCTCCGAACGACGGAGAGTATCCTTTTTGAATCAAGAAATCTTCAACTGACTCCATCATAACTGCTTTTATTTCCTGTTCATTTAATCGTTCCAGGATCTTTGTAAAGAGCAGTTTAATAATTCCCTTCAGATTCTTCTTCGAAAGTGATTTAAAAACAATTATCTCATCAATTCGATTAAGTAATTCCGGTCGAAGAGTATCTTTCAATTTTGCATACGATATTTCCCAGATCTTCTCATAAACTTCTTCATCCAGGTCCTCGCCGAATTCTTCAGTAATCTTCAGGATATCATCGGCTGCGAGGTTTGAGGTCATGATAATAATTGTATTTTTAAAGTTCACAATATTCCCTTTTGAATCGGTCAGTCTGCCGTCATCAAGTATTTGGAGCAGGATATTATATACATCGGGATGTGCTTTTTCAAATTCATCCAGGAGCACAATTGAATATGGTCTTCTTCTAATTTTCTCAGTTAACTGTCCCCCTTCTTCATACCCGACATAGCCCGGGGGTGCCCCGATTAATCTTGAGACAGAAAACTTTTCCATATACTCAGACATATCTATCCTTACAATTGCATCCTCAGTTCCGAATAAAATCTCAGCAAGTGCTTTTGCAAGTTCTGTTTTCCCAACTCCAGTTGGGCCCAGAAAAATAAAAGATCCCATTGGTTTATCCGGGTCTGACATCCCTGCTCTGGACGAACGGATTATCTGAGAGATTGATTTTATTGCTTCTTCCTGGTCAATAACTTTTTTATGGAGTTCGTTTTCCAGGTTTAATAATTTCTCTGATTCTTCCTGGTTAAGTTTGGAAATTGGGATACCTGTCCACTTCGAAACGATCTCTGCAATATCATCTTCGTCAACTTCTTTTTTCAACATCATACCTTTATCCTGAATCTTTTCAAGATCTTCATTGAATTCGTCGAATTTCTTTTGAAGTTCAGGGATCTTACCATATTTAATTTGAGCAGCTTTGTCAAGCTTACCTTCCCTCTCCAGAATCTTCTCCTGCATATTCAGGTTATCTAATTCCTCTTTAATCTTACCAATTGTATTTATAACTTCTTTTTCTTTTTTCCATTTCTCACCAAGGTCTCCAAGAGACTCTTCAATCTCTTTAAGTTCAAGCTCAACTTTTTCAAGCTCGTCTTTCACATCTTTTGGGTCTTCCTTCTTTAGAGCTTGTTTCTGAATTTGAAGCTGGAGCTTTTTTCGCTCGAGAATATCAATCTCTTCAGGCATACTATCAATCTCAATCCTAATTTTGGAACCGGCTTCATCAATCAAGTCAATTGCTTTATCAGGTAAAAATCTATCAGAGATATACCTGTCTGAAAGTACTGCGGCAGCGGCTAATGCAGAATCTTTAATTACAATGCCATGATGTGATTCGTATTTTTCCTTTAACCCCCTAAGAATTGCAATTGTCTGTTCAACAGTCGGGACGTTTACATAAATAGGTTGAAATCTCCTTTCAAGTGCTTTATCTTTCTCAATATACTTTCGATATTCATCCAGGGTAGTCGCACCAATAACCTGCATCTCACCCCGTGCCAGGAAAGGTTTTATCATATTTGCTGCATCGACTGAACCTTCCACAGCTCCTGCCCCGATAATTGTATGAAGTTCATCAATAAATAGGACAATGTTGTTATCTTTAACAATTTCTTCAAGGACTTTCTTTAATCTTTCTTCAAATTCTCCCCTGTATTTACTACCTGCAAGGAGCGATCCCATCTCAAGGGAATAAACCATTTTATTCTTTAAGCTCTCGGGAAC
>DAOVMD010000334.1 GCA_030630935.1 Candidatus Mcinerneyibacteriota bacterium
ATTTACAAGGAAAATAATGAAAACTATAAAAGAAATAGTAAAATTACTAATAAATTATATAGAACCAATAAGGCCGGGAAGAAGTTATGAACGAGTTAAGAAAAAACCATCAAAAACAACAATAATATCATTCGCTAAAAGGGTGGCGATTTAAAAAAGAAACATATAACAGAAGGCATAACTAATAAATAAAAATAAAAAATAATTATTAGATACTCCAATTTTTATAATATTAATTATCTAATGTAAAAATAAGTAATCTCTTTAAAAATTGAAAAAAAATACACAATTATTAAAATTATTATTTTAAAAATAATAAGATTATTTTAAAATATCTCCTTAATTCACTGACATTGGGGGCGACCGGCCGGGCGCCCTGATTATATGAATTTAATCCTCCCGTATGAAAAGAAAAACAAAGAAAAACAAAACAGAACTTAAAAAAAACAAAAAAAGAAAAAATTTTAACAGTGACTTTAAAGAGAATTATAATTAGCTTATTTATATTGTTTATAATTGTTTAGAGCGATTGTTGCTTAAAGGAACTATAGAATGTATTTATAGTTATACAACAAAAAAGCGTAGCGAAACTATAACACTTGAACACATGCAAAGCATGTCTTTTCAACTCTTTAACAATTAAACTATCTAAACTTTTCTAACTTTTAAACTCATAGAACACTTAAACAATTGAACTGTCGTAACCTTCGCACATTTAAACACATGCGAAGCATGCCTTTATAAAACACTTGAACTATTAAACTATCTCAACTTTTCTAACTCTTGAACGCATGCAAAGCAGGCATTGATAACACTTGAACTATTGAACTATCAAAGCGTCTTTAACTCTTGAACGCATGCAAAGCAGGCATTGATAACACTTGAACTATTGAACTATCTCAACTTTTGTAACTATCGAACACATGCAAAGCATGCATTGATAACACTTGAACTATTGAACTATCTCAACTTTTGTAATTCTTGAACGCATGCAAAGCATGCCTTTATAGAACTCTTGAACTATTGAACATTTGAACTCTTTTACTTTTTTAGATAATCTTCAATAATTTCTTTTAGGTTATTATCGTTGTATCTTTTTATAATTAATTTATCCGGAGCATTTCCTTCGATCATTGCTGAGATTCGGTGATTTTTTAAATTATCATTTAAAAGGCATAGGATTGGTTTACCAATCTCTACTCCAATTGCAATCTCATACCCGACTCCATGAGAAGGTGTAGAAATCTCGGCAATTATAATATCTGATTCCTTTAGCATCTCGATGTCACGATTGAATATTGAAACAGCATCATTATTCTCGCCTTGAGCTGAGAGCCCCGGATCAAGAATATGTTCTGTTAATATTTCATGACCGAAACTCTTGAGAATCGCTCCAATTTTAATGTAATAATCGAGATATTCTCTTCCGCCGCTAATTGAACCGCTGAAATAAATTTTCAATTGTCAGTTTGTTCCTTAATTATTTTTTTATCCCGTACTTTCTTTTTCGACCTTTTATAAATCTTACCATCCTGAATGATCTTTTCCGGGGGAGCCATTGGTTTCCTGATAGTTTTATGTAATGGTTTCGCTATCTTTTTCTTCCGCTTTTTCTTCCGCTTCTTCTTTTTCTTTATTTCTTACCCCCGACTGATTTGATGCCATATACTTTTAAAAGCTCATTTATATTAGTTGTTTTCAAATCAATTCCGCTTGATGTTGGTAATACAATGATTCTTTTATTCTTGAGGCGTCGTGCAATTTCCAATTTAACCATTATTTCACCACCGGCACCGGCAAGAGCTTCGTTCATTTTCCTAATACCTTCAGCTTCTGCTGTACCTTCTGCAAGAATTGCTTTTGAGATAAGAGTCTGCTTTTCGTAATAAGCATCTGCATCAATCTTTGCCTTCCTATATTCACCATCAATCTTTGCAATCATTTTATTTACTTCACCTTCTGCTTCTCTAACTCTTTTTATATATTCCTCAACCTTAGCTTTTGTCTCTGACTTATTTTTCTCAGCGATCTGGTCAGAAACTTTTCTCTCTTCAATTGCGGCCTGGTATGCGGGTGGGAATCGATAATCTTTTGTGAGAACCTTTTCAACAATTATTCCATAGGGGTTTAAAATTTCGTTCAGGATAATTTTTGCCCGTTCTTCTTTTTCTGTTCGCTTTTTTGCAACATAAAATTCCTCAGTTCTTAACTCACCAAAGATATCTCTTGGTTTACTCCTTGCGACTGTTCGGACAATGAATTTTCGGAGTTCTTTATCGTTCTTTGCAACATGCTGTAAAATATAAGGACCTTTTGTCGGGTCAATTCTGAATGCCAGGATTACATCAAGACTGATGTCATTTCCGTCAATTGTCTTAAAGAGAAGGTCATCACGATCTCTTATCTCACCACGATTTGGATCGAAGGTCATCTCCATATTATATAATTTTGTGTCAAATGTATGCCAATCATTTATAATGGGTAAAAAGATATATGTGGATCCAGGAGCGTACATTCTATCTTCAACTCCTCTCTTTGCAAATATACCGATCTTCCTTGTTCTTACTCCAATTTCTGTTGAGCCTGTTGAGTGACAACCAACAAAAATATAGGAGATTAATATAACCGCTAAAATTATTAAAATTCGTTTTTTCATTTTCATTTCTCCTTATTTCTTTCTTACTTCAAATAGTTTAAGGTCTTTATCTATATCAAGTGG
This sequence comes from Candidatus Mcinerneyibacteriota bacterium, assembly GCA_030630935.1. Classification (GTDB taxonomy): domain Bacteria; phylum AUK180; class AUK180; order JAQVHJ01; family JAQVHJ01; genus DAOVMD01. The sequence continues at coordinate 2,720 of DAOVMD010000334.1, forward strand.
GTTAAACCCATACTTCCCGTCACTTGGTAAGATAATTAATTCAATTCCATCAAGTATCTCCGCCATTCTTAAACCAACCAATTTCTCAGTACCTCGTACTCGATATGCACTATTAATCATATCAGTTTTCTTTGCTTCTGCAAGCTTTATAAGGAGATTTGCGTTTGCATATTTTGTCCTGACATAAAGGTCTTTCTCAGCTCTTCGTTTCATTACGTATGCCTTTCCTTCTTCCAACTTAACCTTTACGTTGGCTTCACCTTCCTCAATTATCTTTTGGAGCTTAGCCCATTCTTCAGCAGCTTTTGCCTTAGATTTATTTGTGAAAACCAGCTGATCTTTTAACTTTTTCTCTTCAATGTTCCTTTGAATTTCAGGGGTATAAACAAAATAACGGATTAAAATATGCTCAATAATAATTCCTTTCTCGTTAAGCTCCTGATTTAAAAGCTTTTTGGATTCTTCTACTTTCCTAACCCTTAATGGGCTATTATAAAATTCTTCTGTGGTCAATTCACCAAGTGTAGCCTTAAGTGAAGGTTCGGCTTTTGGAATTACTCCATTATCAAAATAGAGTGTTCCCGGACCAATGGATTTGATTACCTTAACAGGATCCACTATCCGGAAAAGGATAGATACGTCAACATCAACAAAGAACCCGTCAGATGTCTGGATCTTTGCCGCCTTTTCATGACGCCCTGACCCGGCAGATGGATAGTTTGTCATATCAAAGACCTGTGTTACCCTGGGGAACCTGTGCATGATATGTATTCCGGGGATTACAAAATGATATCCCGCGGTATAAATCTTATCCTGGATACCTCGATGTGCACCAAGCTTAACTTCCTTTACTCCATATTCATATGGTCTTACATATACGAAGAACATATTTAAAAACACAACTAGGATAAAGAAGATTACCGCACCGAAAAAGATTACTTTAAAACACCCGGGAAGCTTCTTAAATGACTCCTTCCCAGAACGTGCGTCCCATTGTTCTGACATAATACACTCCTTTTCTTTGGTTGTTATAAATACTATTTGAAATAATATCATAATTTAGGATATATGTCAACAAAAATCTTTTAAATGCCTTTGTTTGTAATTCAAGCTTGATCGTATCAGTGCCCTGCGAAACCAATTTTTGTCATTGCGAGAAGCAAAGCGACGCGGCAATCTCGCTTTTATAAAAATCAGAAAACTACTAAACCATGAAGAACATGAAGAAAAAAACAATTATTCATTCGTAAACAAATGAATTGTATCACAAACAAAGCAGGGGTATTGTTTGCTTTCGCAAACAACAGTTTGAGTAATCAGTTTGAGTTTGCTCCTATAAATAGGAGAGTTTTACAAATAACGTATTAAATTATTAAGCGTTTCACAAACGAAGTGAAGTGATCCCGATCAATTTCAGGAA
>DAOVMD010000388.1 GCA_030630935.1 Candidatus Mcinerneyibacteriota bacterium
AAATATTTATGATAAATGGGAAATATATTAAACAAACAAAGCTATCAGATTGGAAGGAAATACCTTATCCTGAGGAAGAACATTTAATTTTTCCAACAATTACAATGTCACAAAATGGGAGATATCTTGTCATTAGTAGAAGTAGTAGTTTATTTGATAAAAATAAAATTTGTGAATTAATGTTAATTGATATTGAAGGAAATATAATATGGAAAAAAGTTGATAAAGGTAAAGCAAATCAATTTGAAGGAATTACAAGAGGACATGTAAATATTTCAAGAACAGGAAAATATATTATTAGTAGTAGATATGATGTTATTTCTGGTAATCCCTACGAAACAGGTACAGGAAAGTATGAATTAAAGATAGAGGTATTTAACAATTCAGGAAAATTACTTTGGAAAATGGTAATTGACAAGGAAGGAACAGTTGAATCAGATTTTACCAATGATGAGGAAATTCTTAAAGTCTGGACAAATACGGGAAAAGAATACATATTTGAAATAAAATCAGGAAAAATTATTTCAGAAAAAATTAAAGAAAAACAAAATAAATGAAGGTAGATCCGTGTCTGTTTCCTAAAAAACGATTATTTAGGAGCCCTGAATCCTAGCGTAGCGTCAAGGCGAGCGCAAGCTCCCTTTTAGATAGCGAAACAATAACATTTGAACGTTTTTAACATTTTAACTATCGTCACTGGTTTAACACTTGAACTTTTTCAACTCTTGAACCATTGAACTATAGACGTGCCATGGCACGTCTATACAATGGCATTTTAACACATGCAAAGCATACCTTTAAAAACACTTTAACAATTTTATATTTGACTTTTAATTTAAAATTGTATATAATAGATTAAAGAGGATAAGTTTTATATGAGAATTAAAGAATTATTAATTGAAGGACTTTTTGGGTTATATGATTATAAGATTCCATTCAAATTGAATGAGAGGATTACAATTGTCATTGGTCCTAATGGCTATGGGAAGACCCGGATATTACTTTTGATTCTTGCCATATTAAGATTAGATTTTCAAAAGGCAGCAGATATCCCCTTTAAAAGATTTACGATTAAGTTTGATGATAACTCATCTCTTGAAATTATTAAATCGAAAAATAATAAATATTTACAAATTGAAGAGTTAATTATTTTGAATTCAGAAGGTAAGAAATTGAAATTTAAGCCCGGGAAAAAGAATATATTAACTGAAAAAGAAATTGCATTATCAGATAAAATATCCGAGGAAATAAATAGAGCAAATAGAGATTTACACCGAATAAGTTTGAATACCTGGCAGAATTTGAAAACAGGTGAACTGATTGAGTCTGATTCAGAAGTCAATAAAATCTTAAAGAAGACGGACGAAACTTATACAGATTATCAATACCTATTTAAATCTACTTATTTCAATTTTAATAAGATCCCGGCTCAGTTTCTTGAATATTTTAATCGGGTAAGAAATGAGATTACTCCTTCGTTAGTTGGTACACGCCGTCTTTATAACACAGAGTATCTTCAAAACATGAGCCTTGAATATGCTCCTGTTAATATTCTCAATATGATGATAAAGAATTATTCATGGGGTATTGTTAATAAAATCGAAGATGAAAAAACTAAAACAAAAAATATTTCAAAAGATCTCGATTCAACTTTCAATAACCGGCTCAGGAAATATGACGGTAAGGTATTAACTAAAGACGAGTTGAAAAAGGAGTTGGAGTTTATTCAGGAAGAAGAGAAAAAACTAAAAGCATCAGGTTTTATTGATAAGGAAAAGTCAAGTGTTTTCAAACTTGATAACCTGGATGAGGAGTCAAGGAAACTTCTAACGTTACATATTCGTGATATGAAGATTATAATCATGAATTTAGAAATCTTAAAGAAGAGAATGGCGTTATTCCTTGATATTATAAATGAAAAATTTATTAATAAACAATTATTGATTAGTCCGGAAACAGGATTTAAAATCATCTTACAGAACGGTGATTTACTTGAGCTGGACAGTTTATCTTCGGGTGAGCAGCATCAGATAATAATTTGGTATGAAGTATTATTCAATGCAAAACCAGGGACATTATTTTTAATTGATGAACCTGAGATCTCATTACATATTACCTGGCAGGCTGATTTTATTAAGGATTTAAAGAGAATCCTTTCCCTGGTAGATTTGGATTTTTTTATAGTTACACATTCTCCAGATATAATTGACCGGTTTTGGAACTTAACAATTGAGCTTGAAGGGAATTGAGATGGGGAAGCAAACTAGATTAAAGGAACTTGCAGAGAAACAATTCAGGGTTTCAAATAAAGCTCGTTTAATCAGGAATAGATTTAAGAACAGTTCAATAATCTTTGTTGAAGGTGAGGATGATTTAAGATTATTTAATAAGTATATAACTCAAGATAGATGCTTTATCCTTCCTGCTGCAGGTAAAGAGACGGTAATCAAGATTGTTGATGAGCTTGAAGAGAATAAGTATAAAGGAATCATTGCAATCCTTGATGCTGATTTTGATAATTTATTAGAGATAGAGTTATCATCAGATAATTTGATATTGACAGAAGAGCATGATCTGGAGATGATGATATTCAAGGTAGATAAAATATTTGAAAATATCGCTGCTGAGTATATTTCCCGCGAAAAATTAACTGAATTCATTGACCAGTTTGAAAAGGATGAGCTGAATTATAAAGAAAAGATTGAATTCTTAAAGAGAAAAATATTTCAAGCAGGAGAATTCATAGGAGTTGTAAGGTTCTGGAACCAAAATAGAGAAGGGAAAAGGTTACGGTTTTCGGGAATTGTATTCGATGATTTCATACGGTTAAAAAATTATGATGTTGATCTAAAGGATTTAATTATGAGTTTAAATATGAATTCTTTTACCAAAGTTGACCAGAATGAAGTTGAAGGAGGAATTGAAAAAGAGCAAGATAAAAAATATGACTTTTGGAACATCTGTTCAGGTCATGATATAATCGATATTGTTTTAGTTGGAGTTCGTAATATCTTCGGGTATGAAAAGAAAGCATCCCGTGCTAACCACGAAAGAATGATTGAATTTATCCATGCTTCTTTTACTGATGAAATGTTTATGGCAACAGAACTATATAAGAAGATAAAAAACTGGGAAAGAATAACAGAGTTTAGAGTGTTAAAAGATTAGACTGCTATCGGCCATCATTTGTCATTGCGAGAAATGAGCGAAGCGAAACTATTATCTATAAACCAACTATTCTCTGTTCTCTGATATCTGCTCTCTGTTCAAGCAACGAAGTTGCTTGAGAATGGTTTATCAATTAACAATCATAAATGTGGAGCGAAGCGAAACTATGAGATTGCCACGGTCGCTTCGGTCTCGGACGCAAGCTAGATCTCGCTCTGCTCGATGCGCAATGACCCAGAAACACGTGCTTCGCTAGATCTTTGATGCGCAATGATATTCAGACGTTCTAAAAAAAAGGGAGCCTTGCTCCCAGATTGCCGCGTTTTGCTTTAGCGCGTGG
>DAOVMD010000116.1 GCA_030630935.1 Candidatus Mcinerneyibacteriota bacterium
AGGTTAACATTAAAAGCATTCTTCGGATTCTTAGTCTTTGAAATTTCTTTCGAGTCTAAATATAAAACTTTTGACCCATCCTGAATTCTAAAAAGGAATGTGACTTTCCTGGAATTAATTGTTGGAATAGCTTCGTAAAAATCCAAACCATTATTTGAAGAAACAAAATAAAGCGGGATAACCTTTTCTGAATTAGAACCGGGATTCAAGATGAGTTCAGATTTTGTTATGTCATCTGCGCGGGTTTGGATTATAAATAAAATTTTATTTTTTGTTACAGGGTTGAAGTATTGTATGGAAGTATCGAAAAACAATGCTTCCTCAATAATTTTATTATCCCCTTTCTTTGCTGGGATCTTTAAATAGTCAAAGTTCCCGACAACCACAACTGAATTCTGACCGCCAAATCCGTCCGATGCAAATTCATCAGCATTCTTATCAGTAATCCAATCGGAATCGTTAATTACAAATTTATAATGATGCTTCCCGGGCGGGAGCTTCTTTGTGATCTCCCAAATTCCGTCCCTGTCATCGTCAGTCATGGGGTCGGATGATTTATCCCAATTATTAAATGAGCCCGCAACCGAAACTGATTCAACAGGTAAAAATGATTCGTACTTGAACGTGACGTCATATAATCTTTCAGCAGATACAAAGATAGAGCTGAAGATGATCAGTAAAAAAATCACCGGCAATGTTAAATTGTTTTTGTTCATCTGAATTTCTCCTTAATCATAGATTTTATTTTATCATACAATCAATACATTGTCAACGAATTTTAACAGAGAGCTAACAAGAACTTTTTAAATATAAAAAAAAAGAAAAACAAAAATGAAAGGAACTTAACATGGACTTCAAAGAGACTTATAAATAACTAATTAACATTGTTTACATTTGTTTATGTCATTTGTTGCTTAAGGGTTCTAATGAATGCAAAAAAATATTTCACCGCAGAGGACGCCCCGAAAAACCGGGGAAAACTCCAAACGCAGAGAAAAACATAAATCTTTTTAACAGGGATTATCCTGTAGGGATAAAGTGATAGTAGCCCCGCAATTTATTGCGGGGTTAGATTAAAAAAAACAGAACAGTCCTGTAGGGACGACTGAAAAAAAACACCAAATGAACAAAAACAAAAAAAACACACAAGAAATGAGACGTAATGTATTACTTATTTGCGAAAAAACTTGAATTATTTAATTTAATATGTTAAAATATAAATAGATATTAATGTAGAATTTAAATAAGTTTGGTGTCAAATGATATGATGAAATATACCAGTAGAGCAATAAATATACAAGAGCACTTCCTTTTAATATTAGTAAATAATATGTTGAGTATTTCGATATTATTTTTTAAAAAGGGATATTTGAAAATGGAAAAGCGATTCATAATAAAAAAGATTTTAATAATTGTAATAATCTGTTTATTAGTTTTTATTTTACCGATTCTTAATAAGATCTTGATTGGAAAGGAGCTTGAGGTTATTAACGGCGTAGGCGTATATTATAATGGAATATTTACAAATAAAACCTATGGTAAAAATTTTAGTGAGGAAGGTTATTGTTTTGGCAAGAAATGGCAATGTGTTGAGTTTGTAAAACGGTATTACTATAAAAAATTGAATCATAAGATGCCAAATGTGTATGGTCATGCAAAAGATTTCTTTGATCTGAATGTAAAGCAAGGCCAACTAAATAAAGATAGAGGATTGATTCAATATTATAATGGTAAAAATAATAAACCAAAAATTAATGACCTTATTGTTTTTAATGATACTAAATTTGGCCATGTTGCAATTGTAATAAGTGTCACTGAAAAGTACATTGAAGTAATCCAACAGAATAGTTTTTTAAAGACCAGAAAGAAATATAAGATTCAGAATAAAAATGGATGTTATACAATAGGTACAAAAAGAAAACCTGTCGGTTGGTTGAGAAAACAATGAGGGACAGGTAATGAACCACGTAGGATTCATTGTAAACTGTTTACTTGTTTACTTACATTTCATACGGGAGGATTAAGTTCATTTGGTCAGGGACACGGCATGCCGTGCCCCTACATCTTTTGGGATACAATTCTTTGGTTTTCGGATGAAGACATAAAAATTTATTATTGTTTTCATACTAGCCATAAATGGCTGATTGGTTTGCGAATTGTTCCTAGGGGTGAACCCCTAGGCTATGAATCTTTTTCATAAGAATCATAAATGATTAAAAAAAAGAAATAGTTATCTTAATTTTTCGTTCGGATTCGTGTTTGTGTTTGAGACCAAGTATTGTTAGCATTTAGTACAGTCTCGATCTGATATCTCGATCTGATTACTGTTGTTTTCGAAGAAAACAATGCCCCTACTGAACATTTCAAATGTCCTTCATGTTAAAGAATCCTTAACCAACTAAAGTTCTAAACCAAAGCTGTGTAATATCTAAAGCAAAATCATTCTTACTTATTCATTGTTCATTCTTCATTTTTATCCCGATGTTAAAAAATCGGGATCAACTCCCTTTGGTCGCAGACTTGCTTAAATGAGCTTGCAGCAATAGCTGCGTTAAGTTCTTGTTCATCCCTGTTAAAATTCGTTGACAATATATTGATTGTATGATAAAATAAAACCTAAGTAATTTTTAATATATAGGAGTTTATAATGGCGCAAAAGATAACCCCGCGAGATAAGGATTATTCCCGTTGGTACACTGATATTGTTTTGAATGCAAAGCTTGCGGATTACTCTCCTGTTAAGGGCTGCATGATAATTCGTCCGAATGGTTATGCAATCTGGGAAAAGATGCAGGCAGCTTTAGATAAGATGTTCAAGGACACCGGGCACGAGAATGCTTATTTCCCAATTATGATCCCGGAAAGTTTTATGAAGAAGGAAGCTGAGCACGTTGAGGGTTTTGCTCCTGAGTGTGCGATTGTTACGATTGGCGGTGGGAAGACACTTGAAGAACGGTTATATCTTAGACCAACATCAGAAACAATTATCTGGAGTACTTATGCAAAATGGATTCAGTCATATCGTGACTTGCCAATTCTCATTAATCAATGGGCAAACATCATCCGTTGGGAGATGCGTACAAGATTATTTTTAAGAACGACAGAATTTTTATGGCAGGAGGGTCATACTGCTCATTCCAATGCAGCCGAAGCCGAAGAGGAAACGATGCGGATGCTGGATGTATATGAAACATTTGCAGAAGAATTTATTGCCTTACCGGTAATTAAAGGTAAGAAGACTGAGGCAGAAAAGTTTGCCGGAGCAATTTATACGGTATGTATAGAAGCGATGATGCAGGATAAGAAAGCCCTTCAATCCGGGACGAGTCATTATCTTGGCCAGAACTTTGCAAAAGCTTTTGATGTTAATTTTTTAAACAGCAAAGGTGAGCGTGAATTTGCATATGCCAGCAGTTGGGGAGTAAGTACGAGGTTAATAGGTGCGTTGATCATGGCGCATAGCGATGACCGGGGTCTTGTCTTACCACCGAAACTTGCAGCTACAAAAGTTGTGATTGTTCCTATTTGGAAAAGTGATGAGGAAAAAGCGACCGTTTTAAAATATTGTGAAGCAATTACTTTAAGTTTAAAAGATAAAGTAATTCCATTCAAACTTGATGACAGGGATCAGTTTAAACCAGGTTATAAATTTTCTGATTGGGAGATGCAGGGAATTCCTGTCCGGATTGAAGTCGGACCAAAGGATATTGCAAAGAATGCAGTTGTCCTTTTCCGTCGTGATACAATGAAGAAGGAATTTGATATCCCTGTTGAATCGGTAGGGGAGAAGGTATCTGAATTACTTGATCTGATTCAGAAAAATTTATTTGACCGTGCACTTAAGTTCAGGAAGGAAAATACATTTGAAGTTGATGATTATGAAAAGTTCAAAGAGACAGTTGATGGTCCCGGTGGTTTCATCTTATCACACTGGTGCGGGTCACCGGAATGTGAAACGAAAATAAAGAAGGATACAAAAGCTACGATCAGGTGTATTCCGTTTGATGAAGAGTTACGCGGCAGTAAAGGCAAGTGCCTGGTCTGTGATAAGGAATCGGAAGGAAGAGTAGTGTTTTCAAAAGCATATTAAAAATTGAGATATGCTGCGGCATATTTCTACAATGATATAATAATGAAAATAATTGAACTGAAAAACATTTCAAAACATTTTGGATCTGATTTAATCCTTGATAATATTTCTTTCGGAATATTTGAAGGAGACATTGTCGGTTTCCTTGGTCCAAATGGAGCAGGGAAGAGTACAACAATGAAGATATTAACAGGTTTATTGTTCCCTGATTCAGGTGATTATTTATATAGGAAAGAAAGTGCGTTAAGTTCACCAGGATTGATTAAAAATAAGATTGGTTACCTCCCGGAAGTCCCGCCTATCTACAATTATTTACGAGTTATTGAGAACCTTAATTTTTTTCAAGATATAAAAGGTGTTCGTTCTGGTCGGAAAAAGGAGCTAAATAGAATAGTTGATGTTTGCGGTCTGGGAGAAGTAAAGAATAAGTTAGCAGGTCATCTTTCGAAAGGTTTCCGTCAGCGATTAGGTCTTGCAATTGGGTTATTAGGTGACCCTGATGTCCTTATTTTGGATGAACCCACGGTTGGCCTTGACCCAATCCAGATTAAGGAGACCAGGAAATTAATTAAACATCTCGGTAAAGAAAAGACGGTGGTTTTAAGCAGTCATATTCTCAGTGAAGTTTCGGAGGTCTGTAACCGGGTGATAATAATTAATAAAGGAAAGATATTAACCGAAGAACTAACCGAAAACCTAGTGAAGAAGATCCATGTTAATTCTTACAATGTAGAAACTATCGCAGAAGAGAAAGATATAATAAATGAATTGGAAAAGATAGAAGGGGTTTCAAAGGTTGCAGTCGTTGACAAAAAGACAAGCGGAGAGATTTCTTTAATAATTGAATCAAACTCCGACTTGGATTTAAGGAAGGACATTGTTAACCTTTTCTCCAGGAACAACTGGACACTTCTTTCCCTTTCTAAAACTGAACCGACACTTGAGAATATTTTCATGGATCATATCAAGGATAAAGAAGAATGAAAACGCTCGCATTGATAAAGAAGGATCTTAAACTATTATTTTTTACACCACTTGGATATATTGTACTTGTGTTGTTTACTTTAATCTCAGGTTTAATTTTTTATACGTTGCTCTCGTCATATATTGCAAAGTTTCTCCAGATGGCAATGATCGTTCCGGATTATAAGATGAATGTAGATAATTATATTATCACACCAATGTTTTCTAATTATGCAATTCTCTTTCTAATCATGATCCCGGTGATCGCAATTCAATTTTATCCAAATGAAAAGAAATCAGGAACCTTTGATCTGCTGCATATTTCCAAGTTGAGCTTAGGTCAAATTGTTATGGGTAAATTTATCGCAACAGTTATTTTTTATATTGTAATGCTTTTAATAACCTTTATATATCCTATTATTATAGCACGCAACGGCAATCCTGATTTTGGTCCGATCTTCACAGGCTACCTTGGTTTACTCTTGATGGGGATGTCTTATATTGCATTAGGACTCTTCATATCGTCATTCTTGAAGAGTAAAGTATCTGCAGTAATCATGACATTCGGGGTTATCCTTCTGTTTTGGTTTGTTGGCTGGGTCGGGAGTTCAGCACATAGCGTATTTTTGAAAACTGTTTTCCAATCCTTCTCTTTACTGGAACATTATTATAATTTTGGGAAAGGTCTCTTAGATACAAGGGATTTATCCTATTATATTTCTTTTATTTCATTTGTTTTATTTTTAAATTATAGAATGTTACGACTTTATCCGTATTTAAATAGTTTCAGAGGTTTTACAAAATCATTCAAGTTAAATGAATCTATGTTTATAATTTTAATTTTTGGAATTGTAATTATCCTGAATGTTTTTTCCTTCCGGCATTACCATGTATTTGACCTTACCCGCGGTAATAGATTATCGTTATCCAGTCAGTCTTTAAAAGTGATAGAGAAAATTGAGACACCTATGGAGATCATGATGTTTTTCAAGGAGGATACTCCGGGTTACTTTGAAGTTAAAGATTTAGTAGAGGAATTTCTTCGGCTAAATCCACTTATTTCCTTAAAGATCATTGATCCTGACCGTGAGCTTGAAAAGGCCAGGGAGTATGGAATTAAGGTTTATGGAACTACTCTATTTGAGTACCAGGATAAAATTGAGAGGACTCAAGTAACTACTGAGATGGGATTAATTAACGTGATCTTCAGACTAATTTTAACTGAGAAATTTAATATATATATCATATCAGGTAATGGTGAGCATTCAATCTGTGACTTAACGACGCAGGGGCTGAGTGAATTTATTAAGAAATTCAAGAATGAAGGATATGAATTTGAAAGGCTTAATCTTAATTCAGTAGAAGAGATTCCCGGAGATGCTGCGTGTATAATCTTTTCAGGAACACAAAAAGAGCTTAATGCTCATTCGAAGAAGGTAATTAAGAATTATTTTAAAACTGGGGGGAGTATATTTTTATGTATAGAGCCACCTCCCTGTACATCTTTTGATTTCTTCCTGAATGAATATGGAATTTTATCTAATAAAGACATTGTGATCGATAGGAAAAATAGTCTTTATGGAATATCCCCGATGATGCCGATAATCATTAATTTTAGTAATCATGTTATTGGAGGAAATATTTCAGATGGAATAATTCTTCCGATTACCTCATCATTTTCGTTCATGGAATTCATAAAAGAGAAGGATAAAGTGGACTTTCACTTATATTGGCTTGCAAAATCATCCCAGGATTCTTATGGAGAGACTAACTTGAAAGTACTTCCTTGTTCACAAGATGATAAAGATATTAAAGGACCTTTAATCATTTCAATTGCCCTTGAAAAGTATTATGAAAATAATGAAAAATTTTCCAAGGCAGTAATCATAGGTGATTCAGATTTTATGACAAATGGTTTCTTAAAACTTTCAGAGAACATTGATTTTATCGGAAACTCCTTGAATTGGCTTACTCATCGTAATACCCTCATATATATTAGACCGAAAGAGATTGAAACGAGTATTATGAGGTTGAATCCGGTTCAGGTATCATACATCTTTTTATTTGTAGTTGTTTTAATTCCGATAATTCCACTCTTACTTGGGATACTCGTTTTTATTTTTAGGAGACGGTGGAGATGATGAAAAAGAAAATATTAATTTCCGGGATTATTTTTATTTGTTTAGCAATTCTCCTTTTTATAGATGTTAAAATTAATGAACCATCTGAAAAAATGAAGGATAATTGGTTAATCAAAATTAATTGGGAAGAATTATCTTCAATTAAAATCTCAACAACCCTCGGGAACTTAGAATTTTATAAGATACAGAAAGAATGGTTTGTAGTAAAAGATAAGAGGTATCCCGCAGATAAATTTAAGATTGAAGCATTAATAAATAGTTTATCTGTATTACGGAAAAATAAGATTTTATTAAAAGAAGAGTATGAAGATAAATCGCGATTTAGCCTTGATAACCCACCGGTTATACTTGAATTGAAAACGAAACAGGAAACAGTAAAATTATTTTTCGGAACCAGAACTTCGGTGAAGGAAGAGGTTTATACAATGTTTCCCGATGACGATAATATTTACCTGACCAATTCTTATATATTGATCAGGTTATTTTGGGGGTTAACACATTACAGGGATAAATTTATTTTGAAATATAATCCGGATGAGGTGGTAAATTTTCAACTTGCATACTCCGGTTCGGGAATAGATATTGAAGTTATAAAGGAGACCGGATCATGGAAGATTATTAAACCTGTAAAAACTCCGATTTCTGCTGATATTGAATATGTAAAGCTGATGGTTCTTGGCGGGGTTAGTCTTGAAGGCGTGAAAGTGTTTGATGATATGGAATCTTTAAATAATCCAGATGCATTTAAGAATACCAGGTTTTCTTATACTGTAATTGATAAGAATAATAAAAAGTATAAATTAGATGTTGGTTCAGTGAACATTGAACATGAAGCTTATTACGTGAAAGGAACAGAAGACTTTCCTATTTATCTTGTTCCTATTGAAATTATGAATAGAATTATTATCTCTAAATATCGCCTTGCTGATAAATGGATTGTGAATCCTGATGTTAATAAGATTCCAAAGAATATAGTTTCAATTTCCTTTATAAATAAAAGGGGTACAACTTCTTTAGTCCGGAAATCAAAAGGCAGATGGTTCTTAAATGATAACGAGGTAACAACTGATAAGGGTGTCCAGCTTAA
>DAOVMD010000124.1 GCA_030630935.1 Candidatus Mcinerneyibacteriota bacterium
ACCTTTAATGATGCAATTGAAAAGTCAAATGCTCAGATTGCACCATTTTATCTTACATTGGAAAATGAAATTATTTCCGAAGTCGCTTTAAATAATAAAGATCCGAAACTTTTTAAGATATCTTGCGGATTACCTGAGTTTGGTGTTATTACCTCAAAAAATATTGCAGCAAACTATGGAATCAAACATATTAAGAAAATTATTGTAGGCACAGATAGAGTACTTCAATATCCTTATATCTCATCTACATTCTCTGTAACATTAAATAAGGCCAGTGCGTTCACACTAAATACAAAAGTTTTATATAAGAATCCATTTGAGGGGAATTACGATTTTGAAGTGGGGGGAATAATTGGTTATGAGTTCTTTAAAAAATATACCACAACTTTTGATTTTATTGGTATGAGAATTATTATGGCAAAACCTTTTAAGGAACAAGACTAAAAAGAATCAAAGATTTAACTAGAACTTTTTATTAATTTGAATTTAAAATAATTATTGAATTTCTTTGAATATGGAGTATATGAAAAATTTAATCCCGAAATATATTTTAAAGAATTTGAAGAAAGGTAAATTCAGAGGGAAGTTCAATGGAGGAGTTATCTTCATTGATATTATTGGATTTACCCGGATGACAGAGAAGTTAATGAAATCCGGTAAAGAAGGAGCAGAGATTCTTTCCGGAATTATTAATGATATTTTTACACCGATCATTGACATAATTTATTCTCATAATGGTTTCATCTCAACTTATTCCGGGGATGCATTCACTGCAATATTTGAAGATAAGAATTCATTGAATACAATTTTAGCTGCAGCATCAATCAAGCAGGTATTCAAGAGTTTCGTGGTCCGGAAAACAAGGTTCGGTACCTTCAATCTTTCAGGAAAGATAGGTATTTCATACGGTTCAATTGACTGGGGAATTATCGGAGATAAACAGAATAGAGTTTATTTCTTTAGAGGAGAAGTAATTAAACAAGCTGTTGAAGCCCAGGAACTATGTAAAGCTAATCAAATTATTTTTCATAATAATGTCCAAAACAAGATATCTAAAAGTTCGATAACTTTTCAAAAGAAGACAACCGACTTCCATATTTTGAAGTCAGTAAAAGGAATAAAACGTATAACTCAGAAGAAAAAGGTGATTAAAGTTTCAAGCAAATTATTAAACGAATTTTTTCAAATTGATTCACTTCCGTCCAAAATAACCGGTGAATTCCGTGAAGTTGTATCGGTCTTCGTATCATTTGAAGAGATTAAAAGGTTTGATAAATTAGAGAGATTTTTAAAATGGATTTTAAATCAAATTCAAATTTTCGGGGGCTACTTCAGTTCAATCGAATTTGCAGAGAAGGGTCCGCATATGTTCATTGTTTTTGGTGCCCCAACTTCACACGAGAACGATCTGGTCAGGGCATTGAATTTTATCCATTCAATTATATCCAGGAAGGATTTAAATATTAAGGCAGGCATAACAATTGGAACTGCATTTGCAGGTTTTATCGGCAGTAAACTCAGAGAGACTTATACAGTTCTGGGTGACATTGTCAATCTCTCTGCCAGAATAATGACTGCATCCGATTGGGGTGAGATTTGGGTCCCTGAAATAATTACCAGGAAGATCAAGGATATATATGAAATTGAATTGATAGGAAAGAAGTCATTTAAAGGTAAGAAGAAAAAAACTAAAATCTTTAAAATATTATCACCTACTTATACATCGAGTGACTTAATTTATAAGAATGAAATCGTTGGTAGAGAGGATGAGTTAAATAAACTTATTAAGTTTTCAAAACCAATATTCTCCGGCAAATCCCCGGGGATTATTTATATTTATGGTGACACCGGGATAGGTAAATCCAGACTTATTGCCGAGTTTGTAATTAAGAATAAACACACCTGTACTATTTTCCACTTGAAATCTGATGAGATTCTGAGAAAGAGTTTTAATCCATTTACAAATTTATTCAGGGAATATTTTAATCAAGTTGAAGAGACTACTGATAAGAAGAGAAAAAAGAGATTTGATAAGGAGTTTAATAATTTAATAAAATCCCTCACTGAACTTTCAGATAAACCATATTCAATTATCAATGAATTATTCCGAATAAAATCATTTTTAGGCGCATTATCAGGAGTTTTGTGGGAAAACACTCTATTTTCTCAACTTGAGCCTAAAGACCAATTTCAAAATTTGCTTTATGGAGTAAAGACATTTTTTAAAGCACAGAGTCTATTGCGCCCTGTAATAATTTATCTCGATGACCTTCAATGGCTTGACCCGGATTCCAAAACAGCTTTTAAGACTCTCTCGATAAATATTGAAGATTTCCCGATTATGTTAGTTGCTTCAAGCCGGTTTAATGATGACGGTTCAAAACCAATCCTGAACCTTGACACTAACTTTCCGGTTGACCGAATCGCATTGGAAGCACTTAAGAGCAGCGCTTTAATAAAGCTAATTAATCAAATTCTCCAGAAGCCGGTTAATACAAAATTACTGAATTTTATTATAAAGAAAACCCAATCTAATCCATTTTATATTGAACAGATATGCCTTTATCTTAAAGAGAAGAATGTAATAAGAATTTCAAAGGGAAAATATATCCTTACGAAAGACGAGATTGATATTCCAAATAAAATAAATACAATTCTAATTTCCAGAATAGACAGATTATCGATAAGATTAAAGGATATTATAAAATCCGCTTGTATTCTTGGAATGGAATTCGAAGTAAATATATTGTCCGAGATGTTAAAAGGAGAAAAGATTGAACCTGATCTGATAAGAGGTGAAAATGAAAGAGTTTGGTTTGCGTTCTCAGAATTAAAATATATCTTCCGTCATTCACTGTTAAAAGATGCAATATATAATATGCAATTAAAATCCAGGTTAAGGCAATTACATAAATTAGCCGCGGAATCTTTACGGAAACTGTTTAACGATAAGCCGGAAAGGTGTATAGATATCGGAACCCATTATGAAAGGGCTGAGCTCATTAAAGAAGCTAAGGAGTTTTTATTAAAAGCTGCGGAATATTCAAATAACCATTATAAAAATACAGAAGCACTAACTATATATAATAAATTATTAACTTTTTCATTAGATACCGAATTAAAAATTGATATTCTCCTTCTAAAGGGGGAAGTTTTATATACAATTGGAAAATGGAAGGAAACAGAAGATACTTTAAATAAAAGTTTAAAATTATCCCGAAAAATTAATAATCATTTTTATATTTCAAAGAATAAAATATTATTAGGGAGTTTATATAATAATCAGGGAAAATACGCGAAGGCAAAGAAACATTTATTTTCAGGGTTAGAGTATTTTAAGAATTCGCCAGGTAAGGACTTGTTAGATATCCATCAAGAGCTTGGACTTTTATATTATCGGCAAAGAGACTTTGAAAAAACTGATGAATTTTATTCAAAGGGTTTAAGATTGGCTAAAAAGACAAAGTTAATTACATCTATTGGAACATTCTATTCAGGGTTAGGATTATTAAAATGGAAATCAGGTGATTTTAAAAATGCAATTTCTTATTTTAAAAAATCATTAAGAATTGGCAGAAAGTTGAGCGATAAAAAAAGCGAGAGTGTTAGTTATACTAACATTGGAAATATTTACCTGGAACGGTGTGAATATGAAAAGGCAAAGTATTATTACTCTCTTGGGTTGAAATTAGCTGAGGAGATTGGAGACATGTCTTTGACTTCCGCAATCTCCAGTAATATTGGAGCAGTATTCTTTTATCAAAGCGATCACCTCAGTGCAATTCAATACTTTGAAATTAACCTGGAAATATATAAAGAACTCGGTGATATTAGGATGATTGGAAAAACTTTGGGTAATCTTGGAAGTATATATGGTGTCTTAGGTGAGTATGAAAAGGCACTGGAATTTTATTTTGAAGGTTTAAAAATTGCCGAAAGAATAAATGTTCAGGAAAGTATTGCAGTAACTTATGGAAATATTGGAGAAGCATATAAATTATTAGGGAAAACTAAAAAAGCAGAAGAATATTTTATTAAAGCAATTTCGTTAGTAAAGAAATTGAATATTCCGATATCTCTTATTAATTCAATGAACCAGCTAAGTGAATTATATTTCACATTAAAAAAATATAAGAAAGCAAAAGTTGTATTTAAAGAGATAATTAAGATTTCAAAGAAACAAAAAATTGAGATTAAAGATATTCACCAGAGAGTCACACAAATTCTTGTTCTCAACTATGATTCTCAAAAAAAGACCGAGAAGGGCTTACAGGGATTACTTAATCATTATGATAAACCAAAGGATAAGGTATTGATTTTATATGAACTTTATTTATTGAGAAGGGATGAAAAGTATAGAGATTCGATTAAGGAAATGTTAAAATTAATTCCAGAGAATATATTTAATAAAGAGCTTATTCAAATTCGTAAGGATATCCTTAGTGAGTCGTAGTTGATCTTTAAAGATTTGTAATAAATAATTTGACTATTTGTATAAATTAATATATAATAGAATAAATCTCAAATGGAGAAGTACGTGGATCCCATAATAATAATTATATTAATTCTGGTTTCGATTCTTGTAATTTTGCAGGTGATTAGTTTCTTTACAAAGAAAGATAAGCTCCCTGTTCAGGAATTATTAAGGAAAATTGAGGATTTGGAGAAGCTTCAAGAGACGCTTGATAAAGGTCTTAAAGATGAGATGAGCAGGACCAGGAGTGAAGCATCGAAAAATTCAAAGGAGTTAAGGGAGGAAGTTAGGAATTCACTTAAGGATTTCAATGACTTATTAATTTCACAGATGACTAAGATTTCCGGGATGCAGAAAGACCAGCTTGATTCCTTTTCCAAGCAATTGACTGAACTCACGAAAATAAACGAAGAGAAACTTGAGAAGATGAGGGATACAGTTGATAATAGATTGAAAATCATTCAGGATAGGAACTCTAAGGAACTTGAGAAAATGCGTGAGATCGTGGATGAAAAATTACAATCGACCTTGGAGAAGAGATTAGGAGAATCATTTAAACAAGTAAGTAATCAATTGGACCTGGTTGCTAAGGGTTTGGGAGAGATGCGTACTCTTGCAAGCGGAGTAGGTGATTTAAAGAATCTTTTAAGTAATATTAAAGTTCGCGGTACCTGGGGTGAAATTCAGTTAGGAGCTCTGCTGGAAGAAATCTTAACAACAGACCAATATGAACATAATGTGAAGATAAAAAGAAATACAACTGTTGAATATGCAATTAAACTTCCAGGGAAAGAAGAGAATTCTAAACTTTACATTCCAATTGACTCTAAATTTCCCATGGAAGATTATCAAAGACTTGTTTCAGCTCTGGAAATTGGTGACCAGGAAGGTATTAAGAAATCACGGAAACAGTTAGAAGATAGGATAAAATCAGAGGCGAAGAAGATTAAAGATAAATATATCTCTCCACCAATAACTACTAACTTTGCAATTCTATTCTTACCGATTGAGGGTTTATATTTGGAAGTTCTCCGCTTGCCAGTGAGTGACTTTATTCAAAGAGAATATAATATAATGATTACCGGT
Organism: Candidatus Mcinerneyibacteriota bacterium; assembly: GCA_030630935.1. Lineage (GTDB taxonomy): Bacteria > AUK180 > AUK180 > JAQVHJ01 > JAQVHJ01 > DAOVMD01. The sequence goes on from DAOVMD010000124.1 coordinate 5,561, forward strand.
CCTACAACTCTTGCAGCACTCTTGAATAGCCTGCAGATGGGCTTCAGAACCCTGGCTATCGAGAAGAGATCCAGTGAAGTATGGAAATTATTAAGTGCAATTAAGACTGAATTTGGGAAATTCGGTGAGCTCTTAGAGACAACTCAAAAGAAAATTCAGGTGGTGAGCAATTCAATTGAAAAAGCTGCCCAGAAATCAAGAAAGATTGAATCAAAATTAAAGAAGGTCGAGGAATTACCAAAATCCGATGCAGATAAACTTTTAGCTTTAGATGAACCTTCAGAGATTGATGATGAACCTGAAGAAACAACTGATGAAAATTAAGAAAATTCAGGATCAAAAATGAAAAAAACAATTTGTATCCTTGTCTTTTTTTTCGCAGCATTAGTTTTTGTAAATGGAGATGCTTTCTTTATTGAATATGGTTTTAAAACCGGTGTTGTAAGTTCAAATATTAAGAGTGATTTTTTCTTCACTAAACGTTCAAAACTTGGTCTCGATTTTGGAGTCTTTGCTGAATCAAAAAAGTTTAAAAATTTTCAGATTGTTGCAGAATTTCATTATATTCAAAAAGGTATTATCGATGCGTATATTATTTTTGATCCTGTAACCTATGAAATTCTTGATATGACTGAGCTTAAACATAGGTTAGATTATATCTCAATCCCTGTTCTTCTAAAATTATCCAAGGAATATGATATGGTCTTACCATACCTGATGTTCGGTCCAAGATTCGATTACTTGTTTAGTTATAGAAGCGATATTTACGGTGTATTGTTTGATGAAGTTAATAACTTCGTGCTCGGAGGTGATTTTGTGCTCGGTACTGAAATGAAGATCTCGGAGAAAATTTCCGGCATATTTGAATTACGATATAACTTCGATATAACATTGTCAGAGAATATTTTTAATTCAAAAAATGAAGCATTTCAAGTTCTCATAGGATTCAAATTCTCAGATTTGAAAAAATAAGATAAATTCTTTTCTCTTTTAAAATCGTTTATGATTTTTATGAAAATGATTCGTAGCCTGGGGCTTCAGCCCTAGGAAAAGTTCGAAAATTAAACAGCCGTTTACGGCTGTTATGAAAATAATAAAAAGCATCATGAAAATCAGTGATTTACGTGATGCACTCCATATTAATAAAAAAAGGGGAAACTTCTGTGTCAATTAAAATTTGACTTTTATATAAGAATATGTTAACATATTAATATATACGAAGAGGTTAACTATGGAAGTTAAAGGTTTAGCAATTGTAAGTACATTGGAATGGGTAAAAAAGAATCATGGTGAAGAAGCAGAGTTGGAAATCCGCAGCCAACTAAAGGAGGAGGAGCAGCAGATGCTTGCTTTTGACGGTTGTAAAGCATTATGGTATCCATTTGACTTATATAAACGGATATCTGTACTTGTTATGAATAAATATGGCGGTGGTGATGTTAAATTCCTTAGGCAAATAGGGGCATATACCGCAGAACATGATAAAACAATAATTCCCAAATTATTTTATAAAATTGGAACTCCTCAGTTTATCATTAGGTTGGGTACATGGGGTTTTAGAAGGTATTTTAGCGAGGGGAATGTAACTGTACGTGAATCTCACAAAGGAAAAGTTCTTTTCGAAATTTATAAAACTCCGATAGTGGACCCGGTTTATTATGAAAGAATTGCAGGATGGATGACAAGAGCAATTGAGCTAAGTGGTGGAAAGAATGTTAAATCTGTAGTTGAAGTTAGAGAAGAAGGTGGTTCAGAGATAATATTATTTACTAATACCTGGGAATAAAAACGAGTTTTTCATCTTATGAAAGTTAAAGGCAAAATAATTCAAAGTACAGTTGAGTTTGTAAAAGCAAAATATGGTGAAGATGCTTTAACTGAGTTATTAAAAGAATTAACTCCCGAGGAAAGGGATTTCTTCCAATTTGGTATCTGTAAAGATTTATTCTATCCAGTCGAAACTCATATAAAATTAACTGATTTGGTAGTGAATAAATTAGCCGAAGGTGATATTAATATTTGCCGGGAAATTGGTGAATTTACTGCTGAACGAGATAGAAAGAATATTTTAAAATTATTTTATAAATTAGGACCACCACATTTTATAATGAGACTTGGTAATTGGAATTGGAAAAGGTTCTATGATGAAGGCGAAGTCCAAATAATGGAATCAAGTTCCGGACATTTGATCCTTGATTTAAAAATCCCCGGGGAAGTACATAGATATGTGTATGAAAGAATACTCGGCTGGATGAAGAATGCTCTGGTCTATGCAGGAGCAAAAAATATTCAACTCAATATGAAAGTTAATAAACTTAGAGACTTGACAATCGTTAGATTTCATGCCACTTGGGAATAAATAGTCGCTCCGCAAGGAAGAATGAATAAGTAAGAATGAACAATGAATAATGTTTTTGCGTGCGCCAAGCAAAGCTTGTAATTTCTTATCGGTTAAAGTCCGATATGGGCAAAGTATAGCCAACAGCCCATCACCGAAGTTGCATTTATGGAGGTAACAAAATAAATGAAGCCAACTATAGG